>NZ_HG529409.1 GCF_000499525.1 Faecalimicrobium dakarense
GCATCATTCCTTTATTCCTTTATAAATTTATTATTATTTTTATAAAATCAAAATAAATAATAAAAATATACCTTAACTTATAGATTTTCCTATAAACTAAGGTATAAATATTAATAATAGTATATATATTATTTACTACATCCCTATAAACATCAATCCCATTGAAATTATTACACCTGAATATAATAAATCTATTAAGCAAAATCCCATAATATCTTTTGCACCAAGACCTGCAATTCCTAGAGCTGGCAATGCCCAAAATGGTTGTATCATATTTGTCCATGCATCTCCCCAAGCTATAGCCATGGCAGTTTTAGCAGGATCTACTCCAAGTGCTGCTCCAGCTGGCATCATTATAGGTGCCTGAACTGCCCATTGACCACCGCCTGATGGTATAAAGAAGTTTACTATACCAGCACTTAAAAACGATAACATTGGGAATGTAAATGTTGTTGAAATTTGAACAAAGAAGTTAGATATTAATATAGCTAAAGAAATACCTTCAGCGTTTACACCTGTCATCATTCCTATTATACCTGCATAAAATGGAAATTGTAACATAATTGGGCCTGCTCCTTTAGCTGCTCCACTCAATGCATGTAAAAATCTTTTTGGAGTCTTATGAAGTGCTATACCTGAAAATAAAAATATAAAGTTTACTATATCTAAATTTAAGCTAAATCCATTATTGATAAAGAAATATATTATATATGCAAACCCCATTATTGACATTATTATAGTAACTATTTTACTATTCTCTAATTTATCCGCTGGCGTCATTTCATGTCTTTCCATTTCTATAAACTCATTATCATCTTTTAATAACTCTTTATCTATAACTATTACTTTTTCTTTTGTTGGATGCATTGCTTTATTTAAAAGAGGTAGTGTTATAACTAATACACCTACTATAGTCATATTAGATAAAGAGAATATAGTTTTACTTGTAGAAATACCTTCAGATCCTATAATTCCTGCGGTAGCAGATACAACTGATTCTCCACCTGACGCTACTGTTAAAGGTATCGATCCTGAAAGGCCTGCATGCCATAATAGAAAGCCTGAATAAGCTGATGCTATAAGTAATCTGTAGTCTACTCCATCTACTTCTTTAGCTAATTCTTTAGCAAATATTGCTCCTATAACTAGCCCAAATCCCCAGTTTATTAAACATGCTACTGATGATATAAAAGTTACCATTAATATAGCTTGAGTTGGAGACTTCGGTATTCTGGCTAATGACTTAAGTGCTTTTTTAAATGTCGGAGCACTTGCAAGGGTATGACCTAGTACAAGTACTAATGCCATTTGCATTGCAAAAGCTAACAAGCTCCAAAATCCACTAGTCCAATGTAAAACCATATCCATAGGCCCTTGACCAGTAAATATAATTCCTGAAATAAATATTGCAAAAGTTATTATAATACAAAATAAAAATGGATCTGGTAAATAATTTTGGACAATACCAACACAACAATTTGTAAATTTTTTGAACATACTATTTTCCCCCTTTTTATTATGTCTTTAGCTAATAGCCTAAGCTATAAAACTTAGGCTATTAGTATTACTATATAAAACTTAATTGCTCTTCCATTGCTTTTAGGTTATCACTTATTATTAATTCAGCTTCTGTAGCATTTTTTATATCTTCTATTGTAAACTCTTTATTAATTTCTGTTAAAACCAATCCATCACTTGTTACTTCCATAACTCCCATTTCTGTTACTATTAAATCTACTTGGCCTTTAGCTGTTAATGGTAGCTTGCACTCTTTTAGAATCTTAGCCTTTCCTTTAGCCGTATGTTCCATTGCAACTATTACCTTTCTTGCTCCTACTACTAGATCCATCGCTCCACCCATACCCGGAACTAACTTCCCTGGTATCATCCAGTTTGCAAGGTTACCTTTTTCATCAACTTGTAGCGCTCCTAGTATTGTTATATCAACGTGTCCTCCTCTTATAATTGAGAATGATGTAGAGCTATCAAAGAATGCTCCTCCTTCATTTATAGTTACAGGTGCACCTCCTGCATTTACTATATATTTATTCTCTTTATCTTTATCTGGAGTAGGACCTATTCCTATAAATCCATTTTCTGATTGTAATGTTATATCTATATCCTTTGGTAAATAATTTGGTACAAGTGTTGGTAGACCTATCCCTAAATTAACTACATCTCCATCTTTTAATTCTTTAGCTACCCTCTTTGCTATAAACCCTTTTATCTGACTTCTATCCATTACTTCACCCCCCCATTAATTATGTAATCCACAAATATATGCGGCGTCATTACATGCTCTGGATTCATATCTCCAATTTCTACAATTTCATCAGCTTCAACTATTACTGTATCTGCTGCAGTCGCCATTACTTGTGCAAAGTTTCTTCCTGAGCCACTATAATATGCATTTCCTTTTTTATCTACCTTACTAGCTCCTATTATGGCTAAGTCAGCCTTTAAAGGTTTTTCTAGTAAAAATTCATTTCCATCTATATTAATAATATCCTTACCTTCTGCTACCAATGTTCCTATGCCTGTTGGTGTTAAAACTCCACCAAGTCCTGCCCCTGCACTTCTTATTCTTTCAGCCATAGTGCCTTGTGGTATAAGTTCAAATTCAGTTTCTTTATCATTTAATTGTCTTATAGCCTCTTGATTTAGACCTATGTGAGTAGCTTTTATTTTACTAAATTGCTTGTTAACAACCATCTTACCTACTCCATAATCTATAAATCCTGTATCATTACATATTAAAGTTAAATCTTTTACCCCTAATTTAACTAGCTCATCTATTATTTTATGAGGACTTCCACACCCCATAAATCCACTTACCATAACTGTCATAGAATCTTTAACTAAATCTGATAAATTGCTTAAGTGCATAACCTTATTTCTCATAATTTATCCCCCATTCTTAATTAAATTGATTTAACTATCACACAAGTACCCATTCCTCCACCTATACAAAGTGAAGCTAATCCATGTTCTAAATTTCTCTTTTTCATTTCATGTATAAGAGTTGTAATTATTCTTGCTCCTGATGCACCTAATGGATGACCTAATGCTATAGCTCCACCATTCACATTAGTTCTTTCTTCAAACCAGCTGTTATCCACCCCATGATTTTCTTTAAGTTCCTCTATAACCCCCAAAGATTGAACTGCAAATGCTTCATTTAACTCAACTAAATCTATATCTTCAATTTTCATATCTGCTCTTGTTAAAGCTTCTTTTATTGCTGGCACTGGACCTAATCCCATAACTGCTGGGTCAACTCCACCTTGACCAACAGAAATTAATTCTGCTATCGGAGTTAATCCATACTCTTTAACTGCTTTTTCAGAAGCTAAAATTACTATACTTGCTCCGTCATTTATTCCTGATGCGTTACCAGCTGTAACTGTTCCATTGCTTTTAAACGCTGGTCTTAATTTAGATAAAGCTTCTAATGATGTACTTCTATTTGGGTATTCATCTGTATCAACAATAGTAGATCCTTTTCTTGTTTTAACTTCTATTGGAACTATTTCTGACTTAAATTTTCCTTCATCTAAAGCTTTGATAGCCTTTTCCTGAGACTTAATAGCAAATAAGTCTTGTCTTTCTCTAGATATGTTATGCTTTTCAGCTATATTTTCAGCCGTTATACCCATATGATAATTATTAAATGCATCCGTAAGTCCATCATTTATTAAACTATCTCTAAGTTGCATTCCCCCCATTTTATTTCCTAATCTAGCATCTGCCCCTGTTATATATGGCGCTTGGGACATAACTTCAACTCCGCCTGCCACTATTAAATCTGCCATATTAGCCTTTATTTGAGAATATGCTGACATTACTGATTTCATTCCACTTCCACAAATTATATTAACTGTATAAGCCGGTACTTCATTAGGAACATTCGCAAATATTGCTGCTTGTCTTGCTATCCCTTGACCTTGACCTGCTGATAATACATTTCCTAATATTACCTCATCTATATCACTTGGATTTATTTTACTTTCTTCTATAACTGATCTCATAACTTGGCCTGCTAATTCTGCTGCTGATACTTTAGATAAGCTTCCTAAAAATTTCCCAATTGGACTTCTTTTAGCATTTACAATATATATTTTAGACATTAATACTTCCCCCTAAAGATTTTATTTTAAATTTATGTATATCTGTTCTTTAAGATTAGTATAGTTCTAATACTACCCTTTGTGAAATTCTGTAATTTGCTATATTTATAACTTAAAGTTATAAATAAAAAAAGACTGATTTTTATAAAAATCAGCCTTTTTTATCAAGTTTTTGTTCTACATATTTAATAAAAGTTTTTACACTTTTTGAAATATATTTATCTTTTTTAACTATAAATCCTATATCCCAACTTATATCAGGTTTTTTTATCTTTATAGTTTTTATATCTTTAGTCTTAAATCTCTCTACTATAGGCTTTGGCATTATAGTTATACCTTGGTTGAGTGCCACAAGTTCTATTATAAAGTCCCACTGAGATGTTTGTATTATTATATCAGGAGAAAATCCTGCTGATTCACAAGCATCTATTATTTTATCATACATCATAAAATGTTCATTAAATGTTATAAATTTTTCATTTTTTAGTTCTACTATATTTATTGACCTTCTATTTGATAACTTATGTTTTTTGCTTACAACTAGCATAACTTCTCCATCTGTTACCGGAGTAGTTATTAAATTCTCTGATTCTATTGGAAGTATTACCGCTCCTAATTCTATAGTTTCATCTTCAATTTTATCTTTTATATTATTAGATCCTTCTTCCAATATTTTGACCTCTATATCTGGATATTCTTCTTTAAATGCAGCAACTATGGATGTAAAATATACACTCCCTATAACGGGTGGAAGTCCTAGTGTTAAGTGTTTTTTAGATGCTATTAAACTATCTTCTAGTTTATATATTTCTAAATTTATAATATCTAATGCCTTTTTTGCATTTTCATAAAATATTTCTCCTTCATCTGTTAGTCTGAAGCTTTTAGTGCTTCTTTCTATTAACTTTGTGTTAGTTTCATATTCTAGAATTTTTATGGCCTTACTAAGTGCTGGTTGTGAAATATGTAAATTATTAGCAGCCCTTGTAAAGTTTCTTTCTTTAGCTACTTCTATAAAATACGTTATATCCTTTATATTCATGTCCATCATCCTTTTAGTTATATATATCTATATTATAGTTTAATAGCATTTAAAAATCCCCACTAAATAATTTAGTGGGGACTATATTTTATTTATTTTGTAAGCTAGCTACAATTTCATTTGGTATTACAAACTCTTGCATTCCCATATATCCTGGAGCTACTTCATATTTATCAAAACAAATTACTAATTCATTATTTTTATTTATATAGAATTTTTGATCTTTAGTTATTGAATTAAAGTTTTCTGCCATTTCATCTTCTATCCAATAAACTTTATCTTTATCTTGTTTCATTCTATCTTTCATTTGGTCTTTAATATTTTCACTTATTACATTTACATAATCTGATCCGCTAAACATACCTTCTAAAGTTAATACTGTTTCATTTTCTTTATCTACAGTATAGTATTTACCTTCAGTATTAGATGATCCTTGAGCATGGTGAGTATATAATGCTAAAGATAATATCTTATCATTGTCTGTCTTAACATCATACCAAGAATCGACCATTTCCCTTCCTTCTATTCCATCTTTTTTAAGTTCTTCTATTTCTTTTAGGTAGTCTTTATATAAAGTTTTTCCTTCTTTTTCAAATTCTTTATTTAATTTATATTCTAGATCTTTATTTTTTAAGCCTTCAATTTTAGGTGATTTTATAGATACTTCAAATCCATTATCCTCTATTTTATAATTAGCTAAATTTACAACTTTAACTAAGCTTCCTATTACAGGTACCTTCTCTAATGTGTTAGCAAATGATGGACTTAGGTTTATAGATACTACCATGATGCCAACTGATGCTGCTGCATATACCCATTTAAAACTATTTTTTACTTTCTTGCCTAATGATTCATTTACTATATCTTCTAATCTGTCAGGAATTTCAATATTATTATATTCATTTTTTAATTGCTCTATTTTTTTATTTTCTATCATATTTTCTATCCTTTCTATTGTGTAATTTCTATTTTTAATTTTCTTAGTGCTGAATATAGTCTGGTTTTTACAGTATTTACATTCTCGTCTAATATGTCTGCTATTTCTTGTATCTTCATATCCTCAAAATATCTTAGTATAATTATAGTTTTATAATCATCATGTAATAAATCTAAGGCTCTATGCAAATCTATATCTTTATATGTGTCATTATAAGTATGTCTATTGCTTATATCCTCTTCATCTAATGCTAGATATTTTTTATTCTTTCTTATATAGTCAATAGCACTGTTTGTTAGTATTCTATAAAACCATGGCTTAATATAATTTATGTCTTTAAGTTCATTTATTTTAGATAGCCCTTTACATATAGCATCTTGAACAACATCTAATGAATCATTTTCATTTTTTGTGTAGCTATAGGCCATTCTATAAAACGAATCTTTATTTTCTACTATATAGTCTTTAAATGCTTTTTCTTTATTCTTTTTACTTGAGCTCAGTAACTTCATCTTAAACTATCACTACCCTTCCTAACTTTAAAGTTACATATATATAGACGTTTTTAATATCTCTAAAAGTTTTAGTAAAGATTTATATTTTATAATTTACGTTTATAGTTGTATTAGTTTTTTATTTGTATGTATAAATACTTGTGCTGTATGCTAAGTCTTGTCTTATTTTGCAGAAAATTATATTAGGTTTTTGTACCATAATCAAAATTTATTAATTCATTACAATTAGTTATTATACCTATAGAATTTATATCTATAACACTTGTTATGTGTCATATAAGTTATACTATAAGCTTCGACATATATACCCATATTTTTAAAATTAAAACACATTTTTTCATTTTCTTGTTGACAAAAATATACATATAATTTATTCTCTAATTAAGGACATATTAATGACATGTCAAATATTTAAAAATACTCTACTTTAATTATTAATATTTTTCATGTTTATATTTTTTTCAATTTTAAGTAAACGTTTCTTAGAACCACAAAGGAAAACCTATTCATAATTATGTCAAATACAATTTTATATTTTGGGAGGAAATATGGAGAACAATAAAAATCTTATCAAATTAATGATTACAGCTTTCATTATAGTTGTAGTTTGTGAGTTCATCGGTGAATATACAGTTAATATAGGCCCTGTAGCTTTAGTCTTATTCCCGATGTTATATGCAGTTATAGTAGGAATTATAATTACACCAGATTTATTAGGTAAAAAAATAAAAGCTTTAAAAGAAATGATTGGTGAAAAAGAAATCAATATTGCTGGTGATGTTGTCGGTATAGCATTAGTTCTATTAGGTATAAAGTATGGATCTACTGTTGGTCCTAACTTAGCAAAAATAATAGAAGCAGGACCTGCATTCTTAGCTCAAGAATTCGGACATATATTAGCTCCATTAGTAGCACTACCTTTAGCTTTATGGTTTGGATTTAAAAGAGAAGCTGTTGGAGCTTGTTCTAGTATAAGCCGTGAGACTTCTTTAGGTGTTATATCTGAAAAATATGGTATAAATTCACCAGAAGGTAGTGGAGTTTTAGGTACTTACTTAATGGGTACGGTTATCGGTACTATATACTTCTCTATATTAGGTTCAGTTTCAATATATACAGGACTTCATCCATATGCATTAGGTATGGCAACTGGAGTTGGTAGTGGTAGTATGATGACTGCTGCATCAGCTGCACTTACAAAAGTACCAGAAATAGCAGCAGACCCTGCAATGGTTGATACTATACTTTCTTATGGTGCTACAAGTAACATGATGTCTAGTTTAACAGGACTAATATTCTTAGTATTTATAACTTTACCATTAACTAACAAGTTATATGCTATATTAGAGCCAAAACTTGGTAGAAAAAGTAAAAATAATAATAATAAAATAGCATAATTGAAGAGAGGTGCATTTAAAATGTTTAGTAATATAAATTTAAAAAGAACTGGATACCAATTTGTAGTTATGTTAATAGTTGGAGCTATGATACTTATAGGACAATTTATAAGTAAAGGTACTTCTATAACAACAGCTCTTCCTGGTATGTTAATAATGATATTTGCAGCTATGATAGCTATGATGTTAAAAGATTTATTCCCTAAGTCAATATTCCCTGCTTTTGGATTTGCAACAATAATAGGTTTACTACTTAGTATACCAGGTAACCCTATCTCTGATGTATTTAATGCTCAAGTAGCTAACATAAACTTTATGGCTATAACTACTCCACTATTAGCTTTCGCTGGTATATCTGTTGGTAATAAAATAGAAGAGTTAAAGTCTATGTCTTGGAAAATAGTAGTTATATCATTAGTAGTTTTCACAACTATATTCTTCGCTTGTGCGTCTATAGGACATATTGTATTAAAGATACAAGGTGTTATATAAATTTAAATTAAACTTGGAGGGTTATTATGAATAAGCAACAATTAAAAGATTTAGTCATAAAAACAATAGATGATAATAGAGATAAAATAATAGAAGTAGGTCGTGGCATATACGAAACTCCAGAATACGGATACAAGGAGTATAAAACAACTGAAGCTGTAGCTAACTTCTTACATGAAGAATTAGGCCTTGAAGTTGAAAAAAATATAGCTGTTACAGGATGTAAGGCTGTTGTAAATAATGATAAAAAAGGACCTCATGTATCTGTATTAGGTGAATTAGATGGCATATCTTGTAAAGAACATAAAGATGCTAACGATATAGGTGCTTCTCATACTTGTGGCCACAATATACAAATAGCTGGTATGTTAGGTGCTGCTTTAGGTCTAGTTAAAAGTGGAGTTTTAGATTCATTAGATGGTAAAGTATCTTTCATGGCTACTCCAGCTGAGGAATTTATAGAATTAGAATATAGACAACAATTAAAAAATAATGGGGAAATAACTTATTTTGGTGGAAAGCAAGAGCTTGTAAAAAGAGGTTATTTTGATGATATAGATATGTCTATGATGTTCCATTCATTAGATATGGGTGAAAATAAAGCATTAGTTGGCCCTGAAAGTAATGGATTTATAGGAAAGAAAGTACAATTTGTAGGTAAAGAAGCTCATGCTGGTTCTGCTCCATATGATGGAGTTAATGCTTTAAATGCAGCAATGTTAGCTATAAATAATGTAAATGCATTAAGAGAAACTTTCAAAGAATCTGAGAGAGTTAGATTCCATCCAATCTTAACTAAAGCTGGCGATATAGTAAACGTTGTTCCTGCTGATGTTCAAATGGAATCTTATGTTAGAGCTAGAACTATAGATGGAATGATAGATGCTAGTGAAAGAATAAATAAAGCATTAATAGCTGGTGGTATGGCTGTAGGTGCTGATGTTATATTAACTGAAATACCAGGATATTTACCAATATTACGTTATAGAAGTATGGATAACTTATTTAGTGATAACTTAGTTGAATTAGGTATAGATAGTGAAAAAATAGTTGACGGTGGAGACTTCACAGGTTCATTTGACTTTGGTGATATATCTCACTTAATGCCAACTCTTCATCCTATGATAGGTGGTGTTAAGGGCGCTCTTCATACTAGAGATTTTGAAATAGTTGATGAAGATTTAGCGTATATAGTGCCTGCTAAGTCAATGGCTATGACAGTTGTAGATTTATTATTTGATGGAGCTAAAGAAGCTAATGATATATTATCTGATTTTACTCCAGTAATGACTAAAGAAGAGTACTTAGGATTCTTAGCTAAATATGATAGAACTATATAATTAAATATAATAATGAAAAAAGGAACTTCTAATTAGAAGTTCCTTTTTTGTATCTAAAACAATACCTCTATAAGATTTTTGGGTCTTCCTCCACCTTTACTACTCTCTTTTGCATATATTCTACCTAAGTCCGCTGCTACAATTTTATTTAATATACGTCTAGAACTTCTCTCACTTATATCTAAATAATCTGCCAGTTCTTTTGTATCATAAACTTTACTTTGTCTAATTTCATTTATTGCCATTAATTTAGCTACAGATTCACAACTTAATCCGGTCTTGGTGGATATATCCATCACTTTTTCATTAGATGCCACTAAGGAATAATTTAACTCATTATCAAGACCTAGTGGTCCTTTTATAAAGTCATTTTCATCAACTGAGTATATATAAAATTCATCTGAATCTTTACAACGTTTTAGAGCTTTATACCCGTTAGCTTCTGCTTGATAAGCAGTAACTCCTATTCCTATTCCTACACCTAAAGAAAACCCTATATTCTTTATATCTTTTTGCAATTTAAATAGCTTATTATAATTATTTAGATTATCTACTGCTCCTTTATGAGCGAAAACTATATACTCATCTCTACCAAAATTAAATAAAGACCCTTGAATACTTCTAACATATTCAACTATAAATTTATCCATTTCAGATTTTTTAATCATATTTGAATAATAGTTTTCATTATTACTTTTATAGTCAACTATACTTAATACTTCTACCGCTATCTGCGAATATTGAGCTTTATTTAACTCAAATTCACTCTTAATTTTTTCATAACATACTTTTATAAGAGGTCTTGTTACGTGTAGTCTATATACAGGATAGCCTTTCTTTTTTAGCTCGTTATACACACCAGCAAAGCCTGTTAACATTACACTAATCTTATTTTGTTCATACAAACCTATATGCCATTTTGCATATTCCATTTCATCTATTTCATTAGAAAATGGTAATGAAAATATTTCTTTATGGTTAATATCTACTTCTTGTAAAATGTCTTCTAAAATTTCATTTTCAACAACATCTATACTAAATCTATCTAACTTCATATTATCTTCTTTTACTTCCCAAAATGCCTTTAGTATACTAGTTCCACCTCTTGATACAAATCCATTTGGTTTTTTGACTTCATGTTTAGATTTTACAGCTTCAGAAACCCCACACCCTGTAAATATAATTACATCGCATTCTTTCTCACAAATAGATATCTTTTCTAATGTATTTGCTACTCTCTCACTTATATATGATTTAATTTCTATTTCTTTGTCTATTTGGCGTAAATATTCACATATTTTTTGACTGGAGTCTGATGGTCCAATAATACCTACTATCATTAATTTATCACCTTAATCTTTTATATATTTATAATCAATATATATCATAATTTTCTCTAATTGTAAAATTTATATATATTTAATTAATTTTACTTGTTATAAACCTTTCATTTTTAAAGTTTTTAAATATTTTAATAGTAGCTATAAATATAACCCATATTTCAAGCCTTCCAAACATCATTCCAATTATCTCTGTCCATAAAATAATGGGTGGTGCTGTTGCTGATGTAATACCTATAGATAACCCTGCTGTGCCTAAAGAAGATGCAAATTCAAATAAGGAATCCTGTAATGGATATCCATGTATAAGCATTATAGAAGCTCCTATAATAAATATAATCATATATATAAATGCATAATTCGATGCGTCTATAATATCATACTCTTCTATATACACTTTACCTTCTGGCTTAAACATAACGTCTTCGTTTACTAAATAATCAGACATAAATTTTTTTCTTAAGTTCCAAATAAGCCTTTTTATCATTAAATATACTCTATATAACTTAATTCCTCCTGCTGTTGATCCAGCTCCACCGCCTATAATCATTAATATAGTCATTATAAAAATAGCAAATGAATCCCAATTACCATACCCTACTGTTGAAAATCCAGTTGTTGAAAGAGCTGATATTATCTCAAAAAATGCTATACGTAGTCCTTTACCAAAGCTACCATATAATCCATTTAATGAAGTGAATGCTACTAATGGTATAGATACTCCGATTAATACTAACATAAATCTTATTTCACTTATTTTAAAAAACCTTTTAAATTTACCGCTTATTAATAGCAGATGTGCTGCAAAATTAGTTGTCCCAAGTATCATCAATATTATAGTTACTAATTCTATAGGAAAACTATTATATGCACCTATACTATCTGCTTTTACTCCAAATCCCCCAGTTGATAATGCTGCTATTGAATGATTTATAGCATCAAATAATGGCATGCCTAATATACAGTATAAAATTATACCTGATACAACATATCCTAAGTAGATAGACATTATCATTCTTGACGATTTAAGAAGATTGGGTAACAATTTATCTGAATGTCCTTCAGAATTATAAAGTCTCATACCAAATGTAGATGATAATGCTGATACCATTACTAAAACAATTCCTACACCTCCAAAGAAATTCATTGTACTTCTGTGTATTAAGAATATCTTTTGGTATACCTCTACATCTATAACAGATAAACCAGTTGTAGTCCATCCACTTACTGCTTCAAAATAAGCCTGAGTAAAGTTTAATTCTCCTGATATCATAAAAGGCAGAGCTGAAAATAATGTGGCTAAAATCCAGGTGGACACAACTATAACCGCATCTTCCCCTACAGATAATTTTTCATTTTCTTCAAATGATGAGGCTCTACTTAATATAAATCCTGTTATTATGGCCATAGCTGATGGAATCATAAATGATAAAGCATGTCTGGCTTCATCATGATAAGCAATTAATGTTAATAATGGAATCAATAGTATTATTCCTATTATCATTAATAGAACTCCTATATAAGCGACTATAACGTTATCTATAAGAAATAATTTCTTTTTTTTCATTGTTTACCCACGCCTCCAATTACATCACTAATAATATTTTTTTGTGCGTTAGGTGATGATAATACAATCAGTTTGTCATCTAAAAATATTTTAGTATTCCCCTTTGGAATTATACTATTTGACCCTCTTATAATACATCCAATTATTGCTTCTTTTGAAAACCCTATATCTTTTATTAATTTTCCACAAACATTATAATTTTCTTTAATGACGATTTCCATTATGCTAACTTTTCCATCTTCAATGGGTATGAATCTGTGTATTTCATCTACTGTTGCCATTTGTTCTATCATATCTGCAACAATATATGTTGAACTTATAGCCGCATCTATGCCTAGAGATTTGAAAACCTCAACATTTTTAGGGTTAGTTACTGTAGCAAAAACTTTTTTTATTCTATAAACATTCTTAGCTAACTGGCATATTGCCAAATTATCAGAATCTTTTTGAGTTAATGCTATCACTATATCAACTGTATATATATTTGCCTCTTCTAACATATATGGTTTAGTTCCATCTCCACATATTACTAATGCATCATATTTTCTAGATAGCTTCTTACAATATTCATAGTCTGTATTTATAATAGCCACTTTATGCTTTTTAGATATTAATGATTTTAAAATAAATTCTGATGTGTTACGCCCACCAACTATCAATATATTCATTAAGCTTCCTCCATTCTCATACCATGAATTCTAAATTTTGATATACCTGGATTTTTATACTTAGGTGGTTCATAAACTAACTTTTCAAATTCATCTATAGTTAATTTTGTTGGATAAATTATTTTTATGTCAGATCCATTGTATATAACTTCTTTTTCTATATCATATAACCTAGATACAACCTTATCTACATTAAATATTGTCTTAGCAACTTGAGCAATCATAATATTTGTATTATCATCGTCTGTTGCAGCTACAACAGTCTTTGCCTTCTCTATTCCAGCTTCCATCAAAACATCTATATCAGTTGCATCACCTTGTAATTTAAAACCACTATAGTTTTGTGATAATTTTCTAAAACAAGCTTTATCTATATCAATAATAACAACATCTTCACCTTTTGCTGATAATATAGAAGCTATACTAGCTCCAAATCTACTGCATCCTGCTATAATAATATAATTATTTTTTTTCATTTTATTTGCTCCTTAAAGTTAAATTAGTTATACAACTATTCTAGCAAATTCTATACAAAGATCTTGTTAAGATAATTAGTATTGTATAAAGATTGTGTTAAGATAGAATAATAAAAAAGAAAGCTTAGATTTTAAGCTTTCTTTTATTCATCTACTAATCTGTAACCAACTCCAATTTCTGTTATTATATACTCTGGCTGAGCTGGGTCTTTTTCAATTTTCCTTCTTATACTTGCCATAAATACTCTCAAAGACTTGGTTTCACTTTCGCAATACCCACCCCAAACTTTATTTATTATAAACTTATGCGTTAAAACTTTTCCTGGATATTTTGACATTAACTCTAGTAACTTATACTCTATTGGTGTTAAGTGTATAATTTCTCCAAGCACAGATACTCTACGTTTATCAAAATCTATTTTTAAGTCTCTAAGTTCGAAACTCGATACTGGATTACCTTGAGTATTATTATTTTTATTAAAGTTTCTAAGACCCACCCTTATTCGTGCTAAAAGTTCAGATACACTAAATGGTTTAGTTAAATAATCATCAGCTCCACTATCTAAGGCTTCTACTTTATCCCTTTCTCTTTCTCTTGCTGACACAACTATTATCTTTGCCTTAGTTCTATCTCTTATTTTTTCTATTATCTCGACACCATCCATATCTGGTAAACCTAAATCTAATATTATTATCTCTGGGTTCATAGAAAATACTAAAGATACCGCTGTGTTTCCAGAGCTAGTTTCTATACATTTATATCCTTGAGCCTCAAGTGATACCTTAATAAATTTACAAATTGGCTTATCATCTTCTACAATTAAAATTAATGGCTTTATATCCATTTACATCACTCCTTTTGAAGGTATACTAAATCTAAATGTCGCTCCTTTTGAAGAATTATTAAAAACTTCAATCTTCCCTCCATGCGCTTCAATAATTGACTTACATATAGCAAGCCCTAGTCCTATACCTCTTTTTTCAGTATTCTTTGACTTGGTTTTTGTATAAAATCTCTCAAATATATAATTCATATCCTCTGATGGTATACCATTACCATCATCTGATACTTCAAAAATTATATTTTCTATACCTTTTACAACCTTTACCAGTATATTTGATTCTTCTGGTGTATATCTTATAGCATTTTGAATTAAATTAACAATAACTTGTTCAATTAGTATCCCGTCAACATATATTAAAATCATGTCCTCAGGTAACTCTGCCTTTATATTATGATTACCTGAAAATTTCTTTATTCTTGCTATGGATTCTGCTACAATCTCTTCAACTACCTCTATTTCCTTTTTTATACTAAGAGTTCCCTCATCTATTTTAGTCATACTTAAAATATTTTCAAATGAATGAGTAAGCCAAATAGTATCCTCATAAATATTTTTTAGTAATTCTTTTTTGATATCATTATCTAGTACTTCATCATTTTCAATAATTGTTGATGCTGATCCAAGAATACTTGTAAGTGGTGTTCTTAAGTCATGAGATATAGATCTTAAAAGATTACCTCTTAATCTTTCTCTTTCTGCTTCTAAATTTACTAATTTATTTTTTTCAAATAAATTTTCTCTCTCAATTGCTAGTGCAACTTGTGTAGAAATTGATTCTAATAAGATTTTCTCATTTTCTTTAATAACCTCTTCTTCAAGTGATGCTATACCTATAACCCCTAAAATTGAAATTTGACCTTTTATAGGATAATAATAAGAACTACTTTCTTCATATATACCTGTTCCTATACCTGTGGGCTTTCCACTTTCAAATGCCTTATAAATTGCTTTTTTAACTAAGTCTAATTTAAATATATTTTCACTTCCATCATTATTTGCTATATGTATATTAGGCTCTTTTAAATTGTTATTTGAATCTACAACGGTTATCATAATATTTCTTTTAAGCATTTCAACTAAACTTTCCCCACAAAAATCTAGTACTTGATTTCTATTCCTCGCTTTAAGTAATTTTTTATTATTTTTATACAGTAACTTTATTCTATTTTCACGAATCAGAGATATCCTAGCCTCTTTTTTCGCTTTAGATGTGAGAGTACTAGTTATAACTGCCGTAATAAGCATTATAATAAATGTTACAGGATGGTCAGCTCTATATGCTAAAAATGTATAATATGGTTCTGTAAAAAAGAAATTAAATGATAAAACCCCTATAACTGATGCAAATATGCCATAAAAATATCCATCCGTACTACTAGCTGAAAATAGCACTCCTAATATATAAACTAATATAATACTTACTTCATTAAGCCCTACTTCTCTAAATATAAAAGATATAATTATCGATGATATCATTATTAGTGTCATTTTTATTAAGTTATATATAATTGTATTTTTATTATGTATTTCTATATCTTGACTATAGTTATAATTGTCTAAATTATCTTCATCATAATCAGTTATACTCATAGTTTCTCCCCTATCTGCTATTAATAATATTTCATACCATTATATGGTTATCTAATATTAAGTTTCAATATATTATAGTTTAAAATATTATTTAATATAATAAAAAGACTATAAATTTATAGTCTTTTTAATCTACCAATATTTTTTTCATCATATACTATTTCGTAGTAATATTTTTCAGGAATTAATGATTCATATCCATATTTTATATTTTCAATATTAAATTTATATGAAAATGAGCTTATTCTCTCTAAATTTATACTCGAAGCTTTAAATGTGGGATCTAATGAGTAAGATGCTCTATAATGTTTTCTAGCTAAATCTAATTCTCCTCTTATTTCATAAATAATTCCTAATAAATTATGTGGCTTTGGTGAAGAATCATCTTGCAGCATAGCTTCATGTATATACTCTATAGCTTCATTTAAATTACCTATTTTTATATTGTTAATTGCTTTTTTTATACATTTTTCAAAACTATCTATTGTTAAGTAGTTATCTATCATAGCCTACACTCCTATTTATTTAAATATTGATTTATAATTATACTTTATCAAAATTTAAATAAATATAGTATTAAGATAATTATTTACAGATAAAGATTCTATAAAGATTTATAATTTATTTATTAATTTTTCAATTGTCTCAGTTTTTATACCTTCAGTTAGTAACCCTACAACTTTATTTTCATTTATAAATATTACTGCTGGAAATTTTCTTGCTCCTAAACGCTCTGCGATCCCTTGAGATTTATAAATATCTACTTTTGTAACACCTATACTTTCACCATACTTTTCTTCAAAACTTTCTATTATTGGTAAAAGTTCACGGCATACCGGATCTACTGCATTCCATAAATATACAAGGGATGGTTTTCCACCATTTAATATTTGATTTTCATAAATTTCCATATCTGCAATATATTTCTCTGCCCCATATCCTGCAACAGCTCCATCTCCTACTGCTGTTGAAACTTGTTTTAAGAATTTATCACGTACATCACCTGCTGCAAATACACCTGATACATTTGTTTCCATTTTTTCATTTGTAACAAGGTAACCTGCTGGATTTATATCTAGTATACCTTTGAAGAATTCTGTGTTAGGTATGTATCCTATAAAAAGAAAACAAGAATCTACATCTACTGGTATTAATTCATTTGTTTTTGTATTTTTAAGAACTACCCTTGAAAGATGACCTTCCCCTTCAAAACTTTCTACTAACGTATTCCACATAAAAGACATTTTAGGATTATTAAGCGCTTCAGCTTTTGCAATTTCATTACAATCCATCTTTCCTGGATCGTGCATTACAGATACAATAACTTTTTTTTGCAAACTTAGTTAAAAATATTCCTTCCTCTATTGCTGCATCACCGCTACCTATTACCATAACTGTTTTGTCTGTATTAGCTGCTGCGTCACATGTTGCACAAAAAGATATTCCTTTATCATATAAATAATCTTCTTCATTTTTGGCACCTGTTAGGCGTGGCTTTCCTCCACTTGCTACAATAACTACCTTTGCTTCATAGTTTACTCTAAAAGTTTCAACAACTTTTTTATCTTTTTCTAATGTTACTCCTTTTACATCCGTTAACTTAAATTTCACACCAAATTTCTTAGCTTGTTTATGGAATAAGTCCATTAATTCAAGCCCTGTTGTACCATCAGGAAATCCAGGATAGTTTTCAATCTCATTTGTATATGTAGCAAGCCCTCCTATCAATGATTTCTCTATAAGAAGTGTTTTTAATCTAGCACGGCCACAATAAATAGCTGCTGTAAGTCCTGCAGCTCCTCCCCCTATTATTACTACATCAAACTGTTCTACCTTTTTTTCCATAATATATACTCCTCCTTTATAAAAAATTTGCAGGGTTACTATTTTCATAGCCCCTGCTTTTATCTACATAAAATATCTTGCTAATAGTTTACTTCCTATAAATGCTCCTCCAAGTAAAAACAGTCCAAAAATCCATCCTGAAAGTGAAAGAGAAGCGATTGAAGTAAATAATGCACCAATGTTACATCCACCTGCAAGTCTTGCTCCATATCCCATTAGAAGTCCACCAAGTATAGCCGCTATGACCTGTTTAAAAGATTTAATCTTTTTAAACTTAAATTGAGATGCGAAAAGTACTGCAACAAAAGCACCTACTATAATACCAAGATTTCTAATAGAGCCTCCGTCATTCATAAACCCTGCACTTAGTGTTTTCTGTGCTCCTTCTGAAGCAAAATAGGACCAGCTACCTGCATCTCCACCTAAAGCATTATATATCCATGCTCCCCAATTGGCAAAAGTACTTGTAACTCCCCATCCACTATCAAAGATAGATAAATGCGCAATTTGAAATATACTAAGTAATACCGCACCAGCCACATATGTAAGAGGCTCTTTTAGTAATGTTTTATATATTTTATTTTTTCCTAGTTTTATCCAAAATTCTTTCAACCTTCTCACCTACCTTATTGAGAATTATTTTGTTTTTTCAATAACTATTTCCCACTCGCCATCGTCTACTTCTTCAATTTCTACATTATGACCTTGTTTTCTCGCCCATTCTGGTACATTTTTCATTGCACAGCTATGATCTATTGCCACTACAAGAACATCTCCTACATTTAATTCTCCCATTTTTTTCTCTGTTTTCATTAATGGTACTGGACAAGCTTCTCCTAAACAATCAAGATTATATTCTACCATCTTAAATTCCCCCTTATATTTTATTATTTTATTCTCCTGTTCCCATTTTCTTTTCTTGCCACTTAACAGCAGCAATATAAAGTAAAACAAGTATAATTGCCTGAACCACAAGTGCTCCTAACCATCCAAACACATCTGGTAAAAATATCTTTGGTGCCTTTTCATTAAATGTAGGGCTCCAAAATCCCATATCATGAGCTCCCCATAAAGATCCAATTACAAAAAATATTAATGATAGCATTTGCATTGAAAAACCTTCTCCAACTCTCATTAATGTTCCAGATGCACATCCTCCTGCAATAACCATCCCAATACCAAAAAGAATTGCTCCTACTATAAGTGGAACTCCAATAGGTGATACTGCACTCATTCCTGGGATGTCATTTCCTTTCATTAATGCGCTATATTTAATAGCCGTGAATCCTATTGTTGTTAAAGCGAATGCAACAATAATTGCCCTTGTCACAGATGTACTTCCTGTAATACAAGGATCTCTAAATGCTGCTGTAAAGCAAAATCTAGATCTCTGTAGTATATAGCCAAAACTAATACCAAAAATCCAATAAATTACAAGCTTTGTGTTATAAGTACTTAAGTAAATTCCAAATGCTACTATTATAGCTGTAACAATAAGAGCAATAGGAATTTGACTCTTTTTAGCTTTACGTGGTGCACGTGATTTACGTATAGGTTTAATTTCTGCTTCATTTACACTAGACATTTTGCTACCCCCTTTGCAAAAATCATTTTTTAACTTCTTTTATATTTAAATCTAGACTATTATAAAAATAAGCCAAGAAAATATAAACCTCAAACTATAATTAATTCCTCTTTATATAAATTATTATATCACCGATTGTTATTTTTTTATCATTCGTATAATTAATGCTACATTAGTAAAATCTTATAGCAAATTTTATATCTTATGATAAAATCAAATAAAGGGGGGAGTTATGAAATGAATTTTAACTATCTCAGTCAATTTGTTGATGTAGTCAAACTAGGTAGCATATCTAAAGCAGCTGAAAAAAATCACATATCTCAATCAGCTCTTAGCCAACAGATTAAACTTATGGAACAATTTCTTGACTCAACATTACTTGAACGAAGTAATAAAGGTGTATCTTTAACACCTCAAGGTAATATAGTTTATAAGCAATCTCTTCAAATAATTACACTATATAATAAAATGCTTCAAGATATTGAAAAAATGCAGAATCAAGACAAAGTACTTGAAATTTTTTCAACTGCTTCTATATGTGATTATGCTCTACCTTGTACACTTTATCACATTAAGAAAAAGTATCCCCAAATTACCATCAAACTATCTAATATGTCTAGTCAACTTATTGAGGAACACATCGCATGTGGCCATGGTACCATTGGATTTATATCTGGTAAACCTAAAAACAAATCTCTTATAAGTAAAAAAATTTTTTCTGATAGGATTTGTCTGGTAGCAGGAAGTGATATGAATGTTCCTGCTAATTTAAGTAAAGAAAGGCTTTATGATTATCCTATCATTATGTTAGATGCATCTAAATATATAAGACACCAACTTGATCAATACCTAAAAAAAATAGATATTGATATATCAAAACTTAAAATTTTATATTCTCTAGATTCTATAGAATCTATTAAGTCTTCGTCTATAAGAGGTTTTGGTCTTGGTTTTTTACCTTATATGACCATAAAAAAAGAGCTATATAATAAACAGCTCAAAATTATTGAGATAGACGATTTTAAATTAGATAATAATTTTTATACTATTACTAAACCTTTAGACGATTCCTATGATAAAGAACTATATAAATTAATCAACTACATAGAAAAAACCATTTCTAAGACCATTTGCTAAATGGTCTTAGATACTTTTACTTCCCAAACACCATTTATTACTTCTTCATAGTTGTATGTAAATTTATTATTTTTACAAAAATCTTTAATTGAAGTTAATGTACAACTATGGTCTGTGATGATTATAATTGTTTCTCCTTTTTCAATTTTCTTAATGTGATTTTGTAAATGAATAATTGGAACAGGGCAAATTTCGCCTAAGCAATCAATTTTTTTCATAACTCTATCCCTACCTTTTCTAATCTTATAAATAAACTATATCATACCTAAGAGATCAATATAATTTAAAATACTAGAAATAAAAATAGAGTAGAAAGAATTTTAATCCTAACTACTCTATTATAAAAATATTATTTCTTCTTTAATTTTACTACAGTTTCAACATGAGGAGTGTTAGGGAACATATCCATACACTTAACTTTTTCTATTTCATATCCGTAATTTTTAAATTCAACTAAATCAAGAACTAAAGTCTTAGGGTTACAAGATATATAAATTAACTCTTTAGCTCCAAATCCAGATATATCTCTTATAGCATCTTTGTGAACACCTGGTCTTGGTGGGTCAACTATTATTAAATCTGGCTTAACCTTAAAGTTTTTAACAGTTTTAGCAACATCACCTGCAACAAATTCACAATTAGTAAGTCCATTTAACTTTGCATTTTCATTAGCAGCAACTACTGCTTCTTCTATTATTTCTATTCCATAAACTTTTTTAGCAGCACCTGCCATAACTTGTCCTATTGTTCCAGTTCCACTATATAAGTCAAATACAACCTTATCAGCATGGTCTCCTATAAATTCTCTAGCCATAGTATAAAGCTTCTGGGCACCTTTTGTGTTAGTTTGGAAGAATGAGAATGGAGATATTTTAAATTTAAGACCTAAAACTTCTTCTTGTATATAATCTCTACCATGTAATACTTTAAGTTCATCACATTGAACTGCATCAGCTAATCCATCATTTATAGTGTGTAATATACTTACTAACTCAGCATCTAATGAAAGTCCTAATAATAAATCTTTATACTCTGTCATATCAAAATCTATTTGAGAAGAAGTAACTATGTTTACCATTAATTCTTTAGTGTTAACGCCTTTTCTTACAACAAGATTTCTTAAGAATCCTTTATGATTTACCGTTCTATAATAAGGAAGCTCTTTTTCATTAAAGTACTGTACTGTTTTACTTAGTACTTCTATAAAATCATTATCTACTAATAGACATCCATCAACTGTCATTATATCTATATGTCTTCCTTTTTTATGAAGGCCTAATGTAAGAGGACCATCTTTCACCTCATCTCCGAAAGTATACTCCATCTTATTTCTATATAATTTATCCTCAGGACTTCCTTCTATACCTTCGAATTTAAATCCAAATAAATCTTGATTTAAGAATAAATCCATTACTTGCTTTTCTTTTATCTCTAACTGCTTTTCATAAGGAACAGATAATATAGAACATCCTCCACACTCTCCAAAATGCTTACATGTTTTAGCTGTTTCTATCGGTGAATTTTCTAGTAATTCTAGCATTTTAACATCTGCTTTACCACTTCTAGTTCTCTTAACAGCTGCTCTTACCTTTTGGCCAGTTATTCCACCTTTCATGTGAATGTCTCTATTACCGTATAGACTTACAGACGTTCCTCCGAACTCCATTTTGTCTACTTCAAACTCTATAATATCTTTTTTCTTCACTAATGTTACCTCCGATTAAGTCTATTATCTATCTTTCTTCCATTAATTTTATTTCTTCTTCAGTTAATTCTCTATATTCTCCTAAAGCTAAACTTTCATCTAACTTTAATTTGCCCATAGACAGTCTTTTTAAGTATACTACTTTTTTACCTACACTCTCAAACATTCTTTTTACTTGGTGGAATTTACCTTCATGTATAGTAAGTTCTATTTCTGATATTTCTTCACTTTTTAATATCTTTAATTGCGATGGCATAGTTTCATACCCATCGTCTAAAGTAACTCCTTTTTCAAATGCTATTATATCTTCTTCAGTTACTACACCATCAATTTTTGCATAATAAGTTTTTGGTACATGTTTTTTAGGTGATAATACTCTGTGTGAAAGTTGACCATCATTTGTTAATATTAATAATCCTTCCGTATCTTTATCAAGTCTTCCTACTGGAAATGGTTCAAATACAAGATATGATGGATCTATTAAGTCTAAGACTATAGGATCTCTCTTATCAAAAGTTGCTGATATATATCCGTCTGGTTTATTTAACATTATATAAACAAATTCTCTGTAACTTACAGCTTCTCCATCAAATAAAATTTCATCACTTTCAGGATCAACTTGAAGACCTGGGTTATTTGCTACTTTCCCGTTTACAGTTATTTTTCCGTATTTACAGTATTTTTTTATTTCCGCTCTACTTCCGCATCCTATATTTGAAAGTACTTTATCTAAACGTAATTTTTTAGCCATATTTAAATTTGACTTCCTTAGAAGTGCTCTCCATTTTCATAGTATTTCTCTTTTTCAAATACTGTAAATGCAAGATCCATATTTTCTACGCTTAAATTATTTCTTATACTATCAGTTATAATTTTAGCTACAGTATCTTGAACTTCTTGTCCTCTATCAAACCATGCTATCTCTACAAATGGATAAACTTCTGCTATTTTTCCATCTCTTATAGCAACTGACTTTATACATTCTATTTCAAAATAATCTCTTGGACATTTAACAGCTTCAACTAAGTTATCTATCATATTTTCGCTTATTTTTAATATTTCATTTTCATGTATTCCTCTTATTTTAATCTGTGGCATTTTTCTCTTCCTTTCTATATTAAATACTATTTTATATTTTAACATAGTTAAAAATATAAAATACTTATTTTTGATGTACTAATTATAGATATTATTATACTTTTAATTTCATGTTATTACAATTTACTATATACTTTTTTTATATATTAGTTATAATATTAAGTGATGGGTAAATTTTATAATTTTTTAACAATATAATTTATTTGGAGGTTTTAAGTATGTTAGTTTCAGCTAAAGAAATGTTAATAAAAGCTAGAGAAGGTAAATATGCAGTAGGTCAATTCAACATAAATAACTTAGAGTGGACAAAGGCAGTATTATTAACTGCTCAAGAAAACAACTCTCCTGTTATATTAGGTGTATCTGAAGGTGCTGGTAAATACATGGGTGGTTACAAAACTATAGTTGGTATGGTTAACGGAATGTTAGAAGAATTAAATATAACAGTTCCAGTTGCTCTACACTTAGACCATGGTAGCTATGATGGAGCTTTAAAAGTAATAGAAGCAGGATTCTCTTCTGTTATGTTTGATGGTTCTCATTACCCTATAGAGGAAAATATAGCTAAAACTAAAGAAGTACTTGAAATAGCTCATTCTAAAGGTATATCTGTAGAAGCTGAAGTTGGTTCTATAGGTGGAGAAGAAGATGGTGTTGTTGGAGCTGGAGAAGTTGCAGATCCAGCTGAATGTAAATTAATAGCAGATCTAGGGGTTGATATGTTAGCTGCTGGTATCGGTAATATACATGGCCAATATCCAGAAAACTGGGCAGGATTAAACTTTGATGCTTTAGAAGCTATAAACAATGTTACAGGAGATATGCCATTAGTATTACACGGTGGAACTGGTATCCCTGCAGACATGATACAAAAAGCTATATCTTTAGGTGTTTCTAAAATAAATGTTAATACTGAGTGTCAATTAGCATTCGCAGAAGCTACTCGTAAATATATAGAATCTGGAAAAGACTTACAAGGTAAAGGATTCGACCCTCGTAAAGTATTAGCTCCAGGATTCGAAGCTATAAAAGCTACTGTTAAAGAAAAGATGGAATTATTCGGTTCTGTAAACAAAGCTTAATTTAATATGTCGAGTTTAATAAAATAAATTATAAAAAAATTTAAAATATAAAATACCTTAGCATAACGTAGATTTCTACAATGCTAAGGTATTTTTTTATAAATTTTTCAATTAACTATAAAATTTAGATCCACCGGCTAACTGTCTCTTGCCAACTATCTTAGCTAAATTAGTAAGCGATGCTATCTTTATTTCTTTGAAGCTTATAAGAAATACAAATTTAAAATCAGTAAATGTCTCATCTATGTTATATACATCAAAGAAGCATCTTACATTATCAAATCTGTACTTATCTTGTAATTCTTCTTCTATCTCATCTGTAGCATCTTTTAAATACGCTCTTACGTCTTCAAACAAAACATCAAAGTAAGAATCGTCTAATTCTTCACCAAGTTCTTCTACCAATTCTTCTATATCCTGCATATCAAATACTTCTTCAGATAGTTTGCAATCAAATACCATTATATTTTTTTGGTTTATACTATTTGATATATCTTGTATATCTTCAAAATCTGGACGCAATCCTAAAATATCTTTAACTTCATTACTTTGTACATGAAATTTTCCTTTTTCATTTTTTAACTCTAACTTTATCACAAGATCGCCTCCCCCATCATGTAATAACTATCTATTTATACAAATCTATAAATTCTTTTATTTCCTTCCAGTTATTAACTCTAGTTATATTTTCATGAACTACACCTTTGTTATAATTTGTATCTATTAATAAAACTTTAATCCCTTCATCTGCAAGCTGAGTAGCATTATAAGGATTATCTTCTATAAATATGTTGCAGTTTAATACCTTTGCTTTTTCTACTTTATAGTCACTTCCTAGTAAGTGAACCTCTATACCAGAGAACCCACTTTCTTCTAGCCATGTTTTAGTAATTTCAGTTAAACTTTCACTTCTTGCTGTTACAAAATATACCGTATTCTCAGCACATAATTCTTCTATTATCTCTTTTGCGCCTTCTACTACTGATGCTTCTCCATATGAGTGCATATATTTTTCGTGGAATTCACTTAGCATCTTATCCATTTTTATTTCATATAAAGTTTCCCAATTACAAGTATTGCATTGTTCTTCTGTTATATCCTTATTATATAATTCATTTAAGTATGGTATAAAGTGATATGGACTTGTTATTGTTCCGTCTATATCAACGCATATATTTAGTTTGTTCATATTATCCTCCCTATTTCCCATCTGATTTATAGTTAAGACATTATAGCATATGTTAAATTATAAATCAAAATATATAATTTAAGTATATGTATATAATACCAAAAGCTTACCTTAAAAGGTAAGCTTTTAAATAGATTTATTACATTTTATCATTTAAATCACTTAATCTCTCTTTAAAACTAGTTATATGTTTATCTGATAATTTTAAGTACTCTGTTATTTTTCCTATATATTTAGGATTTTTAGTTTCTATAAGTTTAGAAGCAGATTCCATAGCCTTCTCCCTTAATTCATATGCTTTTTTAACATCATCTCTAGCATTATATAGTACTTGTGTATAATCTTTCTCTGAAAGAGATGGTATGTTCATATCATCATACATAGATATAACTTCTTTACACATCTTTTGGGCATATTCTACGTCTTCTTCTATACTATCTAAATGCTTAAGATTTTCAGATATATTTTTAGTATATGGCATACAGTCTCTCATAGGAACTAAGGCTACTGTTTCTATATCATATATTTCTTTTTTAAATTCTGTTACAATTTCTTTATCCGTTTTTTCTTTAGTAATAGACACTTCTTCTATTTTATCATTTTTTGATAAATCATTATCTTCTTTAACTTTATTATCAGATTTATCATTATTTTTTGCAACTTCATTTTCGTTGCTAGATTTATTATCTATTTCTACATTACTAGTAGTTTTTTCTTTTTTATTTTCTTTATCTTGCTCCTCATAATCTTTTTCAAAATTTGAAGCATATTTATCTTTATATCGTTCATCAAAGGCATAGTTTTGATAATACATAGCCTCTCTTATTTTATTTAAACCACTCATATACATATTTGTTATTACTATTGTACTTACTAGCACTATATAAATACTACTGTATATACAAGATCTTTTAAAGTTGTTGTAATTCCTAAATAGAACTATTAAGGGTATAAGATATAAAAATAAGAATACTAATATCCATCTCATTAATAACAATCTCCTTTTCATGTATATGGAACTAAAATGATCCATTATACCTATTTTTATCCATTTAGTTTATATTATTTACAACTTTTTAATTTATTAATCCATTATTTTTATTAAATTAAAGTCCAGATAATCACAAGAGGCAAGTACATATTCTACTCCATTTCTAGTACCTTTTAGCCCCATTTTGAAAGATTCTTTTCCATGTAAGTGACCGTATATAACTTTTTCAACTTTATATTCTTCAAATAACTTAGTATATAAAGATTCTTCAAGCTTATCGTTAGTTGGAGGATAATGAGTTATTGCAATTATCTTAGAATATCCTTTTTTACGAGCTGATTCTAATGATAATCTTAATCTATTTTCTTCTCTTATATAGATTTTTTCATCATTTTTATCAAACTTTACATCATTTGGACAAATCCATCCTCTTCCTCCACATATTGCATAATCTTTATACTCATAAAAATTAGTTTGTAAAAACTTCATATCATCATATAATTTATTTAATCCTGTAACTGTTGTCCACCAATAATCATGATTTCCTTTTATAAAAATCTTTTTACCTGGTAAGTTATCTATTATATCTAAATCTGCTTTTCCTTCAGTTAAATTTATTCCCCATGAAGTATCTCCTAGAACTAAGACTAAATCATCTTCTTTTACATTGGCCTTCCAATCGTCAATAATTTTACTTTCATGGTTTATCCAATTATCACCAAATACATCCATCGGTTTATCCACTGCCGTTGAAAAGTGTAAATCTCCTATTGCATATAAGCTCATATTCATAATCCTTTCTAATGTCCCTTTAGTTTACTTTCCATCTAAAAAAGAAAGCTATCCACTGGCATGGATAACCCTCTAGTTATTTTTTATATTGTTGTAACAATCCATCTATTTCTTTTTTTAAGTTAATTATTTCTGTTATATCTCTTTCATTATCGATTTTATCTAATCTTCTTTGAAATAATATAGCTTTATGAGTCTCTCCCACATTATATAATTCTTGAATTTTATTTAAAACATCTCTTACTGTTATAGACTTTACTCGATACATAACTTGTGCTTTCATTATGTCTTCTCTTATTTCACTCATTTCTTGATCCAGTAAGAATGCCGCATCTGCTGCCCTTCTTAGCCTTACTGCTAAATTTTCTGGTATATAATGCTCATATTTATATTTTAAAGAGTGTTCTATTGTTGCCCAAAAGTTCATAGCTAATGTTCTTATTTGTATTTCACATAAAATTTCCTTTGATCCAGCAATTGAATTTATAGGGTACTTTATTATTACATGATAGCTTCTATATCCGCTATCTTTAAAATTTTCGATATAGTCCTTTTCGTATACTATAGACATATCGCTTCTAGTTTGAATTAGTTCTACTATAGTGTATATATCCTCCACGAACTGGCACATTATTCTAATACCCGCTATATCTTCCATTTCAGCTTCTATATCTTGTATATTTAAACGCTTAACCTTTGATACTATTGAAGCTATCTTTTTAGTTCTGCCTGTTACAAATTCTATCGGAGAGTATTCCCCTTTTGCTAGGAATTCTTTTCTTATATTCTTAAATTTTACCTTTAATTCTTCAACTGCATGTTCATAAGGAGCTAATACTTCGTCCCACTTTTTGTATTCCATCTCGCTCATCCTTTATTATATTTTTCCAGTTATACTCATTTTAACATAATTTATTTTTTTTGTGTATAATAAAGCAATTCTCCTTCATTTATAAGATATTCTACTTCTTCTAAGTCAGCTAAATGACTTATTATAGATAATAATGAAGACTTAAAAAAGTGATATTCTTTATAATTATTACTTAAGTTATTATTTTTTATAATATTTTTAAGTAAATTTTCTAACCCTATTGGCTCTTTTAATTGCTCTCTTATTTGATTTAAGTATTTTTCTATAGCTTCTTTATGTTTATTTATTAAATTATAACTTTCACATTTAGATATAATTTTCCTTCCATGGCTAACTACTAAGTAATCAAAATCTATATTTTTAAGTTTATCTAATGAGTCAATTTGATCTTTTATATCATACATGAATAAAAAGTCATATTTACTAAGCATATCCTCACCTATTAAAAGGTCACCTACAAACAATACTTTATCTTTTGTTAGTATACCTATGCTACCAGGTGTATGCCCCTTAAAATCTATTATATTAAATTCTACATTATTTAATTCTATTACTCCTTCACTTATAACTTCATCTATTTGTACTTCGTCTAATGATTTATTTCTTAATTTACCATCCATAAATTTATTACTTTTTCCACCTATTATATATTTAGAAAATAATTCTGGATTTTCTATATATAATTTTGCATATTTTGATGATATTATTGATAAATCTTTATATTCTTCCCTAAATTGGTTGCATGCACCATAATGGTCGTTGTGTTCATGTGTATTTATTATAAATTTTGGTTTTATATTATTTGATTTTAGTACATCAATTATCCTTTTGGGCCTTAAGCCACATAACCCTGGGTCTATAATAAGCGCGCTATTATCATCATATAAATATATACCTGTATTTGTTCCACCTTTTATATAAAAAGTATTTTCTTTTATATTTGTTAAGTCCATTTTAGCTCCTACTTTATAGTAATATTTTTTTAAGTCTATTTACAGTTCTTATTCTTATAGCTTCCTCTTTTGATACTCTTATTTTTATGTTATAAGCTGTATTTTCGTTCAATAGACTTTCAATGAAATATTCAACTATTCCTCTGTCTTTAAATTCTATATCTATAATACCTTTTGAGTATAATTTCGAATCTAAGGTCATTAATTCATCTGAAAAGTTAAGCCTTGTTGACTTATCTAAGTAATCTTTTTCCGGTTTAAAACTCTCACAATAATTTATTTTATAATTTACTACTTCATCACTGATATCAAATCCATACTTTGATTTCATTAGCTTTTTATAGTCTAAGTTTCTCTTTGTAACATTTAATAAATTTTTATTATAGTCTTCTTTTTTCCAATGACCAAATAATCTACAATTTAAAGGTCTAACTTCGTATATTAAACATCTATTGTTTTCATCTTTAAAAGGACAAGGACTCTTTTTTATATATTCAAAAAAATAATATTCTAATACCTTACTTAAACATTTCTTTCTTAATTCATTGTTCCCTTTTAAGTATTCAAATATATTTATAAATTCTATTAAATTGATTCCAACAGATTCCATACAGCAGTTTCCACACCCACTGCAATTTCCACTTGGTAAAGAATTATATACTTTATTCAATTTATTTAATAATTCATTTTCCTTAGAATAATCTATGCAATTTAATATATCAATCTTTTTTATACTAGTCATTATTATTACTCCTTGTTATAATTATTAGGTTAATACAAACAATTATTATAACACATTTTTTATGATTAATTATAGGAGGCATTTTATGAATAGATATACAAAAATAATAAACATGATGGATAGTTACTTCACTAAGGATTATGAAAAACAAAAAAAGAATATAACTAAGGTTAGAGAAGTTAGAGAAGAAACAGTTAGAAAGTTCTTCTTACAAGGTGATTGTGAGGTTTTAGTTATACTTGAAGAATCAGGTAAAGAAATCCTTATAGATGATTTTTCATCTGACGAAGATATAAAAAAATATCTTGGTCCTAAATTTATAAATAAAAAAAGATAATTAATTAAAAGGATGTTTTCGCATCCTTTTTTATATTTAAATAAAGTTTTAAAATTTCTAAATTTTTTTACAAATATGTATAAATTAATTTTAGGTGTCCATAATAGTAGTATAAAATTAAATATTTAACTCAATCTCCCCCAATTTGAGCTTCCGTTCCCCCAACGGAAGCTCTTTTTATATTTTTGTATATAAGATATAATTATTTATATAAATAATATAGACAACTTGCCAAATCAAAATAAGAAATGAGGTATAACCATGATACAAATAGGAAACTTAAACTTAGATACAGACTTTGAATATAGAATAATCAGAGAAGAAGAAAATGATATTGATTTATTTATAGATATAAATTACCGTAGTTTGGATGTAAATTCTCAAGGTTCTAATTTATTTTCATCTAGAATACAATTCCCTTTTGTTAGATCATTAATACTTAGAATTAGCAAAGAAAATAATCTTATGACTGTTCATCTAATGAGAGATATAGATTTATTCTCTGCATTTGCCAATTTTGAAGTTGATTATAAAGATTCAATAATAAGTATAAAAAATGACCTTGAAAAAGTCGTTATAAATAAATCTTCTATAAAATAATAAGGGGGCCTTAATAGGCCCCTTTTATTTTTTATATTATTTATATAAATTATATTAGCTTTGTTACTTCAAGTCAATTTAATTTTCTGAATTTTTCAAATTATTAGTTTTTATTATATTTAAAATCAATTATATTTTTTTATCAAAATAAAGGGGTCTTAATGGCCCCCCCTATTTTGATATTTATATTAATTCTTATTTAAAATGCATTTGCTATTAAGCTTTGCATAATTCTTCTTTTTTATTTTTTGGCGTATTTGACTTTTTTGATCCATATATTATTTTATATATTTCTACTAACTCAGTTACTAATGGTAGTCTTGGGTTAGCTGGAGTACATTGATCATCAAATGCATCTAATGCTAATCTTTCTATTGCAGCAAAGTAAGTCTCTTCGTCTATACCACATTCTTTTACAGTCATTGGTATATTTACTTCCTTCATTAAGCTTCTTATAGCTTCGACTAAGCTCTTAACACCTTCTTCTGTAGTGTTAGCTTTTAATCCTAAATACTTAGCTATTTCAGTATATTTCTTATCTGCTACGAAAGACTTATATTTAGGGAATGCAGCAAACTTAGTCGGCATAGTCGTATTATATTCTATTACATGAGGTAATAATATTGCATTAGCTCTACCATGTGGTATATGGAACTCTGATCCTAATTTATGAGCTAATGAATGATTTATTCCTAAGAATGCATTTGCAAATGCCATACCTGCCATACAAGAAGCATTGTGCATTTTTTCTCTAGCTTCTTTACCTTCTGCAGTATTAGCTCCTTTATATGATTTTGGTAAGTATTCAAATACCATTTCTATAGCTTTTATAGCTAAAGCATCTGTGTAATCTGTTGCCATTACAGATACATAAGCTTCTATAGCATGAGTTAATACATCTAATCCTGTATCTGCAGTAACAGCTGCTGGTACTGTCATTACAAAGTTTGGATCTATTATAGCTACATCTGGAGTTAACTCATAATCAGCTAAAGGATATTTAACATTGTTTACTTTATCAGTTATAACTGCGAAAGATGTAACCTCTGAACCAGTTCCTGAAGTAGTTGGTATAGCTACCATTTTAGCTTTTCTTCCTAATTTAGGGAACTTGTATATTCTCTTTCTTATATCCATGAATTTTAATCTTAAATCTTCAAAATCTGCTTCTGGATTTTCATAGAATAACCACATCCCCTTAGCAGCATCCATTGCAGATCCTCCACCTAATGCTATTATAGTATCAGGCTTGAACTTTCTCATAGCTTCAGCTCCATTTAATACTGTATCTACAGATGGATCTGGTTCTACATCACAGAATATATCTATCATAACTGGATTTCTTCTTTTTCTTAAATGATATTCTAATTTTTCAACATATCCTAATTGAACCATCATTCTATCAGTTACAATCATAACTCTTTCTGTGTTTGGTAATTTTTCTAAATATTGTACTGAACCAACTTCATGATATATTCTATCTGGTACTTTGAACCATTGCATATTTACTCTTCTCTTAGTAACTTTCTTAAGGTTTATTAAGTTTACAGCTGATACGTTATCAGTAGTTGAGTTGTTACCCATAGATCCACATCCTAAAGTTAATGATGGTGTATTCACGTTATATACATCTCCTATTGCACCGTGAGTAGATGGTGCATTTACTAATAATCTTCCCGTTCTTACTCTATTACTAAATTCTAGTATTATATCATCATCGTTTGAATGTATAACTGCTGAGTGACCTAATCCACCGAATTCTGTCATTTCAACACATTTTTGTATACCATCTTTAGCATCTTTAGCTTTTATACAAGCAAGTACTGGACTTAACTTTTCCTTAGATAATGGATGGTCTGCTCCTACTCCACCTATTTCAGCTACTAATATTTTTACATCTTTTGGTATTTCAAATCCTGCCATTTTTGCTATTGTATATGGACTTTGTCCAACTATGTTAGGATTTAATGAATTAGTTTCTGGGTTTATAACTGTTTTTTCTAATAATTCTTTTTCTTTTGCATTTACAAAGTAACAGTTATATCCTTTCATTATATCTACTACATCATTGTATATAGGTTCTTCTACTATAACTGCTTGCTCTGAAGCACATATCATCCCATTGTCAAATGACTTAGATAATATTAAATCATTTACAGCTTGCTTAACATCAGCAGTCTTTTCTATGAAACAAGGTACGTTACCTGCTCCAACTCCTAATGCTGGTTTTCCTGAAGAATAAGCTGACTTAACCATTCCAGGTCCTCCAGTTGCTAATATTAATGATACTCCATTGTTTTTCATAAGAGCACTTGAAGCTTCTAATGATGGTGCTTCTATCCATTGGATACAATTTTCTGGAGCACCAGCTTCTACAGCTGCATCTCTTAATATTCTAGCAGCCTCTGCTGAACATTTTTGAGCTGATGGATGGAAACTGAATATTATTGGATTTCTTCCTTTTATCGATATTAACGATTTAAACATTGTTGTTGAAGTTGGATTAGTAACAGGAGTAACTCCAGCTACAACACCTATTGGTTCTGCAACCATCATGTATCCTTCTTCATCGTTTTCTTCGATAACTCCAACTGTTTTTGTGTATTTTATACTATTATAAACATATTCAGTTGCGAATATATTTTTAGTTACTTTATCTTCGAATATTCCTCTTTGAGTTTCTTCTACTGCCATTTGAGCAAGCTCTATGTGTTTATCAAGACCTGCTTTAGCCATAGCCCCTATAATTTTATCTATCGCTTCTTGATCTAACTTTAGCATAGCATTCTTAGCTACATTTGCTTTTGTTACTAAATCATTAATCATATTCTCTACACTAAATTCTTGCTTTGCCTCTACTTTAGCTTTTTTTACTTCCTTTGTCATAATCAATTCCTCCCAATAATTTTTTATATAAAACTACGTTAGTTAATTAACAAACTTGCTATAGTTAGATAATACATTACACGATTATTTATGTCAATATGTTTTGTTATTTTTTTATCTATGTCATATAATGAAAACGTTTTTATTTTATTTCAATAAAAAAAACGTTCAGAATCTAATCTTTCAACGTTGTTTAAACTTTCATTTATATTTTTGTTTTATCAAAAAAATAAGATAGTTAAAAAATAGTCAACTATCTTGCATTTTTAATGAATTTTTATTTAAAAATAACCTCTACTTCTTTGTATCCTATACTTTTAAGCATATTTTCTATACTTAATTTTGTATTTGTTTTTACTTCATCTATAAAACCTTCATCTATTATCTTTTTTTCATATTCTTTTTTATATTTATTAACATCATCAAAAACTTCTTGTACTCCTAACTTGTTAAATATAGAACTTTTTACATCGTATACATATAAATTATCATTATCTATATAGTGGTCTAGTATTTCACATTTTTTTATTTCAACTAATATCTTATCTCCTGTATTTTTAATTACACTTATGTTTTCAGGTCTTACCCCTGCATTTATTACCCCATTATACTTAATTACAAATGATTTTTCTGTGAAAGGAATTTTTATATCATTTATACTTTTATCTTTTTTTACTGTAACAACATTACTATAGTTATACTTTACTGTATTTATATCTAGCACTTGACTTATGGTATCTATAACCTTTGTAGTATCCTTATATACGTTTTGATTACTTTTATATTTATGTATAGAGCATGCAGTTGTTATTACCAGCAATAAAATGGGTAATAATATGAGCAATATCTTAATTTTTTTTCGTTTTTGTAACACATTACTCCCTCCTTTTGATATAATAATTTTTGTTATTAGCAAATACGCTCATGATGTCGCTTATTTAAAATTAGCGATTTAAGTATAAAATATTTTGTAAATTAAAATAGTATATTTCTAATTTAGTATATATTATTTTATGAGAGGAGAAATTTTAATATGTCATTATTAGTTTTTGGACATAAGAATCCTGATACAGATTCTATATGTTCTTCAATTTCATTATCTTACTTAAAAAATCAATTAGGTATAGATGCAAAGCCTTACGCTTTAGGAGAGGTTAGAAAAGAAGCTCAGTTCGTCTTAGATTACTTCAAAGTTGATGCTCCAGAAGTTTTATCAACTTCAGTAAAAGGATTAGATGTTGTATTAGTTGACCACAACGAATACGCTCAAAGTGCTGATGATATAAAGGATGCTAATATAGTTGAGATAGTTGACCACCATAAAATAGGAGGAATAGCTACTGATGTACCTATAAGCTTTAGAGTTATGCCTGTTGGATGCAGTTGTACGGTAATATATAATATGTTTAAAGAAAATAATGTAGAGATTCCTTATCATATAGCTGGTCTTTTATTATCTGCTATATTATCAGATACATTATTATTTAAATCTCCAACTACTACTGATAAAGATAAAGAAGCTTGTGAAGTATTAAGTAAAATAGCTAACGTTAATATGGAAGAATATGCTATGGAAATGTTTAAATCAGGAACTTCTTTAGATGAATTCAGTATAGAAGAAATAGTAAATATGGACTTTAAAGAATTCAATATGAGCGAAAAAAGGGTTGGTATAGGACAAGTATTTACTTTAGATATAGATTCTATATTAGCTAAAAAAGATGATTTCTTAGCTTATATAAATGCATCTGAATATGATATGTTAGTTTTAGCTTTAACTGACATAATAAAAGAAGGCTCTTATTTAATATACAAGGCTAATGATAGTATAATATCTGATGCTTTTAATGTTGAAGCTCATCAAGGAGTATTCGCTGAAGGTGTAGTTTCTAGAAAGAAACAATTAGTTCCAAACTTAACTCAAGCTATAAAAAATATATAATTTGATATATAAAAAG
>NZ_HG529410.1 GCF_000499525.1 Faecalimicrobium dakarense
AATTTCTTAACTAAGTTCTTTAGTGTTAATTAAATAATTGTGGTCTAACGCTTTTATTAATTGTATTGTTGTTTTTAGGCAACTTCTATATTAAATCAAATTTAAGTTCTTGTAAAGGGATGATTTAATATATTATAAAGGAAATTGTTTACATTTTTTCAACGTCTGAGTAATCTACACCAAAAGTCTCAACAGTTACATTTTTCATAACTTGTGGAACTGCCGGTCTATCAGCTCTATCTGTCTTAGTCGTAGCTATTTCATTAACTACATCCATACCTTCTATAACTCTACCAAATCCTGCATATTGTCCATCTAAGTGTGGAGAGTTTTTATGCATTATAAAGAATTGAGATCCTGCTGAGTTTGGAGCCATAGTTCTAGCCATAGATAAAACTCCAGCTTCATGCTTTAAATTATTAGTGTATCCATTTCCTTTGAATTCTCCTTTTATAGCATGTCCTGGTCCACCCATTCCGTTTCCATTAGGGCATCCACCTTGTATCATGAACCCTTCTATAACTCTGTGGAATCCTACTCCATTGTAAAATCCTTCGTTTATTAAAGTTACGAAGTTCTTTACAGTATTAGGAGCTATATTTGGGTATAATTCTGCTACTATTTTCTTTCCATTTTCCATTTCTATAGTTACTATAGGATTTTTATTTTCCATATTAATCTACCTCTCTGTTTCAATTATTGATTATGTATCTTTCATATATTATTATATACCAAGTTTAATAAAAATCTCACAAAATTTTTAAATGTTATCTGTATATTTTGTTGCCTTTTCATATTTACAGCCATTTATTTATCTATTATAACTATATACTTTATTAGATTAATAAATTAAGCACCTATATGTTTTTTTCAACATTTAGGTGCTTCTTCATGTTTTTATATTATTTATTATATTCTATATATTTTTTATAGCTCTTGTACTTTTAGAGTTTTTTATTAATTTTAATATAAAATATCCACCAAATAATACTGTATATATACTTAATTTTAATATATCAATCTCTTTATCGTTAAAAATTGCAAGTACTATATGTACGTAAACTAGTAAATAGAATGGATATGCCCATCTCTGAATCTTTTTCCAATCAGCAAATTTCATTTTTGCTCTGAATTTTTTAAGTGATGTCACAAATAGTGGAATCATTATTATAAATGCTATTAACCCTACTATTAAATATATTACATAAAGTGTTGTTATAGGCTTATGATTTAATAGCTTCACTATAAAACGAACTAAATACATTATTGCATGAGGAAGTATAAATATAGAACCTAGTATCGCAGATTCTGCTCTTATACTTAATAGTTTTTTTGTTATTTTCCACTTAGGGTTCAATGCTCCTGCAAACATTACTATTAGAAAAAATGCTATTGAAAAGTTTCCTTTCATAGACGCTTTTTCAAATTCACCTATAAATCCTTGTAACTTTATATCTGTTACTAATCTATAAATTTCATATATTATTGTTCCTGATCCTATTATTAAAGCTATTGTGTAAAAGTTTTTAGAATATTTTTTTATGCTTGATGTAAAAATTAGTGCTAAAGCAACTATAAATATTAATGAATAAACTAACCGCATATTAATTCTCCTTTTCATTATATAATGATAATTATTATCATCAATATTCTATTATAAAATTTTTACAGTGTCAATAATAATTAGAAAAGCTACTAAATTAATAGTAGCTTATTTCTTATCTGCATTTAATTGTGGTGTTTCTTTATAATCAACTTCTAATAAGTCTAGTATTTGGCTAGCTCTTTCTTTAGTAGATCCTTTTACTTCAATATAATCTACATTTTCAGATTTTAAGAAGCTAAGTATTGATTCATCTATTTTAAGGGCTATTTCTTCATCTTGCCATCTTACTCCATCTTGTACGTATCCAAATTCTCTTGGAACGTATACTATCATGTCGTAGTTTTGTATATCTTCTATCGCTAAACAGTATAAATCTTTAAGTATTTGTATTTCTTTTTACTTCTTTTTTATTACCTAACATAAATCTTCCATATATGTATGGTACAAAAGTAGCATAATCAGTAAGAGCATAGTCAAACACTGATAATTCATCTTCTAATTTCTTTTGACCTAAATAAATACCATATTGTTCAGATATTGTTTCTATCATACCTTTATCTTTTAAATATTCTGTTGAATATTCTAAGGCATACCCAGCATTTAAACCTGCTATTTTCATTTCAACGTATAAATGTTGTATTAATGTAGTTTTTCCACATCTTGGGCCACCTAAAACTGCGATTCTCTTAGTTGCCATGTTTATATCAACTCCATATATTATTTTCTCATTTTAAAGAACTTTTATATTATACTAACATTTAGAAGTTTATTCAATGTTTTTGATACAATTCTATTTATTTACATAGAATTGTTCATAGTTATAATATATATTAATTGTATTAATTTTTTTATTGTTTATATATTTAATTCTAAGTTCTTTCCTATATCATACCCTTCATAATATAATTCCTTGCAAAACTCTGGTTCAAATCTAAGAGTATCATTTTTACCAAATATAGTATTCGGTCTTATTATAATAATATTTTCTTCATTATATAACTTTTTTATTTCGTCAGATAAAATATAATCATGTTTCATAGTTACAAAAATTATTTTATCCACATTTTTCTCTATTAAAGGATTTATTAATTCATTATTCATTAATCCGCCGTCAAGATTGTATCCATCATATAGTCCTTGTTGTAAATCATAGATAAACTGATTTTTCATATCTAGTTTTCCTTGTGGATTAAATGGTAATAAAGAACTATATTTAATACAACTTAATGCTTCTTCTTTTTCTAGTTCTCCTACATTAACAATCTTTTCTTTTATATTTTTATTTTTTATTTCCACAAAATTCACAAAGAAATCCATATCTCTGTTAGTATTGTTAGTAAGTTTTGTTAATTCTTCAATTATGATATCGTTATCCACAGCATTATTTACTATTTTAACTTCTTCTTGTTGAATATTTCGAATATTTATCCACATTTGAGTTAACTTTTCAACATTACCTGTGTATATAAAGTACCCATTTATTGCACCTATTGATGTCCCTGATACTGCATCAAATTTTATACCTTTATCATGTAAAGCTCTTATTACTCCAGCTTCATATGAGCCCTTTGCACCTCCACCAACTAGACATAATCCTATTCTCATAATGTCATCTCCTTATCTAAACTTCATAAAATTTACTAAATGTCTTGTATATATTATAATGATCTTTAACGCTACCTAGTTCTCTTATTGAGTGCATAGCTAGTATTGGACTACCAATATCAACAGATGGTATATCTATATGAGTAGATGATATAGGTCCTATTGTACTTCCACCTCTCTCATCAGATCTGTTAACAAATTCTTGGCACTTAACTTGAGCTTCATTGCATATATTTTTATAAATTGATATAGAATATGCATCACTTGTGTATGCTTGGTTAGCATTTATTTTTATAACTGGACCTTCACCCATAATTGGTCTATTAGTTGGGTCATGTTTTTCTGATAAATTTGGGTGAACTGCATGAGCTAAATCTGATGATATCATAAATGATGAATAAATAGATGTAAAGAATTCTTCTCTATCTTTTCCTAATGACATACAAATTCTTTCTAATATATTAAGTAACATATTTGAATCTGCACCTTGTTTAGTAGAACTACCTACTTCTTCATTGTCAAATACAGCTACAACATTTATTCCATTTTCTCCTTTTGTATCTATAAGGGAATTTAAACTAGCGTGAGCCATTGATAAATTGTCTAATCTACCACTTGATATAAATTCTTCATTCGCTCCTATTAGGTTTCCTTTTTCAAATTCATATAAGAATAAATCAAAGTCTATAATCTCTTCTGAACTTACCCCTAAATTTAATGCTAACTGATTTAATAAAAAATTATCCTTTTCTAAGCTATCATTTAATAATCCAACTAAAGGTAGCATATCTTTTTGTTTATTTAAAGCATATCCTTCGTTAACGCTTCTGTTCATATGTATAGCTATATTAGGTATTATGCAAATTGGTTTATTTATATTTACTATCTCTTCTTTAGGCTTTAGTATATGCTCTCCTTTTAGTACAACCCTACCCGCTACTCCTAATGGTCTATCTAGCCAGGTATTTAATATAGGTCCTCCATAACATTCTGTGTTTAATTTTAGATATGTCTTTTCCACTGACATTTCTGCGTTTGGCTTTATTCTAAATGTTGGTGAATCTGAGTGAGAACTTATTATTCTAAATCCTTCTTTTTCTATGTTTTTTGAATTTAGAGTAAAAGCTATTATTGCAGATAAATTTTTAGTTACATAATACTTTTTACCTACTTCTAAATTCCATTTTTCATTTAATTTTAATTCCTCAAATCCATTTACATTTAAAAGTTCTTTAGATGTTTTAACTGCATGAAATGATGTTGGACTGCTGTAAATAAATTCTATAAGGTCTTTTGCAAAATTCTTTTCATTCATTTTATTGCCTCCTTATTTTGATATAAAAGATTTATAGCTAAAAATTAATAATAATTTCTAGCTATAAATCCTATTTACTATAATATATCTAATGTTGTATATTCTTTATTTATCTTCTTAATTCCTTGTTGAACAAATGCTATTGTAACATCTGAACCAACCATAGAAACTACAGTACCTACTCCAAACTTAGGGTGGTGTACTTTACTTCCTAGTTTTATATCATCTGGATTTGTTTCCTTTGTAGTATCTTTTACTGTTGCTTTTACATTGTCTGCTACTTTTGATTTATTAACATTACTCATATATTTTTGCTTATACTTATCTAATACATTGTAGTTTGCTTTAGAATAAGTTAATTCTTTTTCAACCTTATTAAGCTTTTCTATACATTCTTCTGGTAATTCTTCCATAAATCTAGATGCTATAGATGGATTTGTTTTTCCATATAAAGTTCTTCTTTTCGTTAAAGTCATATATAAAACTTCTTTTGCTCTTGTTATACCAACATAACAAAGTCTTCTTTCTTCTTCTATATCAGAATCATTCATTGACCTTACAGCTCTTGCTATAGGGAATAAACCTTCTTCTACACCTATTAGAAATACTACAGGGAACTCTAGTCCTTTTGATGTATGAATAGTCATAAGTGATACTTTATCATTTTCTTCATCATTACTAGTCTCTGATGTAAGTGCAACATTAGTTAAAAATGTTTCTAGGTCTTGTTCTTCACTATTTTGCTCAAATTCTATTGCAATAGATATAAACTCTTTTAGGTTATCTATTCTATCTTGTGATTCATCACTTTTATCTTTAGAAAGTTCCTCTATATATCCTGTTGTTTCTAACACTTTTTCTATTAATTTACTAACAGGGTATACTTCTTTTATAGTTCTAAGTGTACCTACAGTATCCACAAAACCACTTATACTATTTCTTGCTTTTGTTGATATATCTGAATTAGTTTCTATATCTATTAAAACAGAGTATATACTCTCTTGCTTTAAACTTGCTCTATCTTCTATTTTTTCTATAGTTCTAAGACCTATACCCCTTCTTGGAACATTTATTATTCTTTTTAATGATATATCATCCTGAGGGTTTTGTATAACTCTTAAGTATGCAACTAAATCCTTTATCTCTTTTCTTTCATAGAATTTAGTTCCTCCATATATGTTGTATGGTATTTGGCTTCTGTTTAAGGCATCTTCTACAGAACGTGCCTGTGCATTTGCTCTATATAATACTGCAAAGTCCTTATAGCTTCTATTTTCTTCTCTAGATATTTTAGCTATCATATCAGCAACAAAATCCGATTCTTCTATTTCATTATCTGCTAATTGTATTTTAATTAGCTCTCCTTCTTTTTTCTCACTCCATAGTTTTTTTCTTTTTCTTTCTATATTATTAGATATAACAGTATTTGCTGCATCTAATATAATCTGAGTAGATCTATAGTTTTGCTCTAATTTTACTACATGAACATCATCATAATCTCTTTCAAACTCAAGTATATTTCTTATATCAGCACCTCTCCATCCATAAATACTTTGGTCGTCATCTCCAACAACACATATATTTTGATGTTGTCTTGCTAATAATTTTATTAATTCATACTGAGCCTTACTTGTATCTTGATACTCATCAACCATTATATACTTAAATCTACTTCTATAGTAATCTAATACCTCTGAGTCTTCTTTGAAAAGCTCTACTGTTTTGTATATTAAATCATCAAAGTCTAGGGCACTATTTCTCTTTAAACGATCTTGATATAAAGCATATATATCTGCTATCTTACTCATTCTATTATCAGACATATGCATAGCCTTAAATTGTTTTGGGCTATATAGCTTATCTTTTGCGCCTGAAATAGTACTTATAACAACCTTAGGTTCAAATACCTTATCACTTAAGTTTAATTCTTTTAAACAGTCCTTTACTAATGTAACTTGGTCTGAACTATCATATATTACGAAACTTCTATTATATCCGATTCTATTTATATCTTTTCTAAGTATTCTAACGCAGCAAGAGTGGAAAGTACTTATCCACATTTCCTTTGTATCTGAACCTAAAGTTTCTTCAACTCTCTCTCTCATTTCAGTAGCTGCTTTATTAGTAAATGTTATTGCTAATATATTTGGAGCTTGTACACCTTTATCTTCTATAAGATGTGCTATTCTAGTTGTTAAAACTCTTGTTTTACCTGATCCTGCTCCAGCTAGTATAAGTACCGGACCTTCTGTCTTTTCTACAGCTTCTCTCTGGGCGGGATTTAATGTATCTAAATTCATATCTATCCTCCTGTTAACAATCTTATATATATATTTTAATCTAAAATAAGTATTTCTTCAAATTTAAGAATCTCACTATTCTTAATGTTTTCCAATATAATGAAAAACTAACATATACAATAAAACTATTATAACTTTTATTGCACTATATTATAGTATATAACTTATTAGCAATTAAAAAAAGAGATAGTCTATACTATCTCTTTAAAAATTTATTTTTATTAATTAACTTTAACTTTCCCATCTATAATTAACTTTGTTTGTTCTGTAACATAATCAAGTATATCTTTATCTACATTTTTATCACTACTTGGAGCTATACCAACAGCTTCATCTTTAAGCCCATAAACTATTGCCTTTCCTCCATCAAATTCGCCTTTAGTTATATTTGATATAATATCCAAAACCCCTATATCTACTCTCTTCATTGCAGATGTTATTACATGATCTGGAGCTAAATTATTTTGATCCATATCAACTCCTATTGCAAATTTATTTTTTTCTCTAGCTGCTTCTATTGCTCCTGTACCAACTCCACCAGCGGCAGAAAATATTACATCTACTCCTTTTGAGTACATTTGAGTTGCTATTGATTTTCCTAAACTTGCATCGTCAAATGAATTTGCATATTGAGATAATACATCAACATCAGGGTTACCTGCTTTAACACCAGCTATAAATCCTTCTTCAAATCTAGTTATATTTGGTATTTTCATACCACCTATAAATCCAACTTTTTTAGTCTCACTCATTTTAGCTGCTATTATCCCTACTAAATATGATGCCTCTCTTTCATCAAAAGTCGCACATATCATATTCTTTGGTATTTCTTGTCCATCTTCTTCATAATTATGATCTATTATCACGAATTTTTTTTCTGGATAAAGATTGGCAGCATTTAACATAGCTTCTGCAGTTGTATATCCTACTCCTATTATTAAATCTGAATCATTATCTATAAATGTTTCTATATTAGGAGCATAGTCTGCATCTTGAGTAGATTCTAAATAAGTTCCTTTTATCCCCAATTCCTTCTTAGCTTTTTCTAAACCTTCTAATGAAGATTGATTAAAGCTTTGATCATTAGCTCCACCTTCACCTAGTACTATCCCAACTGAAAAATTATCTTTCTTATCAGTTTTTGATTTCTCCTCTTCTTTTGTAGAACTGCATCCAACAATACTTACTGATAATATAATTGCCATAGTAATAACTGTTAAATACTTTCTTAATTTCCCCATATTTAATCCCCCTTAAAATATTTAAGCCGTCTCCATGATTTTAACACCTGTATTTACAGTTGTAAATACAAAAAAATAAACCTTAGTATTTTTATACTAAGGTTCCTTGAAAAACATAGGCAATCATTATTTAATTTATATTAAAATAGGTTTAGGGCTAATTAATTATTGAGTGCTGATTTTTTCCAATACTCATATAGTAATTCTTCATTTTTAAATAGTGGAATTCCCATATTTTTGTGTATTTTTACTAACCAAGGTAATTCTAAGCCTGCTTTAATTATATTATCTTCATTAGTAAATACATCTTCAGTAATTCCTTCTTGAGTAATTTTTCCTTTATCTAAAATATATACATAGTCACATATTTCATAAATTAAATTCATATCGTGACTTGATATAACTACCTTCACATCTCTATCTTTTAAATTTTTAATTATTTCTACTATATGCTTTGTACTTATTGGGTCTAATCCTGCCGTTGGCTCATCTAGTAAAACCATTTTATTTTCCATAGATATTACTGATGCTATTGCTACTCTCTTTTTTTGACCATAGCTTAAAAAATGTACTGGTTTATTTATAAAATCTATTCCATTAACGGCTATTAAAGCTCTCCTTATTTTCTCTTTTATAATTGTTTCATCTGTACCAATATTTCTTAAAGCAAAAGCTAAATCATCATACACTCTTGAGTAAAATATTTGCTTTTCTGGGTCTTGAAATACTATTCCTACATCTTTTCTAAGATTATATAAGCTCTTTTTATCATGCTTTAATTTTTTTCCATCAAATAAAATTTCTCCACCTGTAGGTTTTAAAATACCCATTAAGTTCATAAATAAAGTTGATTTACCGGACCCATTAGATCCTATTATTCCAATTATGTTTGCTTTTGAAAAATCCATATTAATATTTGATAGTGCTTGTGAATTTTTTTCGTAATCGTATGTTAAATTATTAATCGTAAACATTTTCATCCCCTACTATCTGAAATTTTCCATCATACAGCTTCATATCTAGAGATATAGACATGTCTTCGTATCTTTTCATCATTCTTTTGTATAATAAATTTCCAAGAAGTCCAATTGATTTATATGATGTCTTTAAATTTATATATCCAAATCTTAATTCCTGAGATTTTCTAATATCTGAAACTTCTTCTAAAAATATAAATATAAATCTATATGTAAGCATTGATAACTCTATTATTGTATCTGATATATGAAGATTTTTTAATAAAAATAGCACTTGATTAAAAGGTGTTGTAAGAACAAAAAAGTACACACACATTAAACAAGACATTGATCTAAATAACAAATATAATGATGTATTTAGAGACTGACTTGAAACACCTATATATACATTAAAAAATTTAAAGCTATATAGTAAATTTTCATGATTAAATGATATATTTATTAAATTAATTATTATTCCCATAAACAAAAAGTAAATTGGTATTTTAAGTAACCTTAAATAGCTTTTTAAATCTATTTTAGCAATGCAAACTATAGATAAACTCATTAATATCATTATACTTGATAGTATTAACATATTATGTGTTAGCATAGAGACAATTAAGAAAATTGTCCCTATACTAACCTTTATTTTTGGATTTATATTACTTAATTTATTTGTATATGCATATTTATCAATTAAAAGCATATTTATTTTCTCCTTCTACTTCCTAAGTAGTAACCTATTACTCCTGCCCCTAATGCTGCTTGAGTTGAAAATAATAAACTTTCTATTTCTCCACTTGGTGGCTCATATATACTACTAAACCATGGTTTATACTCCGGATTTATTTGGCCTATTAAATCTTCTGCTTCCCCATCTGCTCCACCATACTCAGCTCCTGAGTTTAATATTAGAGGAGTTATAATAAGTACTACCGCTAGTAAAAGTAATATCCAATTAGCTTTATTCGTTGATTTCGTATTCGCATTCATCATAATCAACTCCTTTCCCTTCTTTTGCAGCTATTAGGTTATACATTATAGTACTAAGAATACCTTCAGCTATCGCTATTGGTATTTGAGTCATAAAGAAAACTCCTAAAAACTTAGCAGCTGATCCCATTATCCCACCTGTAGGATCAGGGAATGCTATCGCTAATTGTATTGCAGTTACTGTATATGTAGCTAAATCTCCAAGTGCAACACTTATAAATACATTAGTTCCTGTCTTTACATTTCTCTTCTTTAAAAATCTATATAATAAAAATGATACTATAGGACCTACTATTGCCATAGAAAATGCATTTGCTCCTAGAGTTGTAAGGCCACCATGAGCTAACAGTAATGCTTGGAATAATAGTACTATTGTACCTAATACAACCATTACACTAGGACCAAATAATATTGCTCCCAAACCAACTCCTGTTGGATGTGAACAGCTTCCTGTTAACGATGGTATCTTTAAAGCTGAAAGTACAAATACAAATGCTCCACATAAAGCTAAAAGTACTTTTTTCTTAGGCTCCTCTTTAACTACTTTATTTATAGATTTTAATCCTATTAGTAAAAATGGTATAAATATGACGCTCCATATAATAGACCACTGCATTGGTAAGAATCCTTCCATTATGTGCATTGCATTAGAATTAATCGGATTTAGTATGATTAAAAGAAATGCTGATACTAATACTAACTTTAATTTTTTCATAACTTCCCCTTCTTTCTTTGGCTATTTATGCCTATTTGTTTAATGATTTGCTATATCAAATATTATGTCATTTGATCATATTCATCAAAACTCATTTCACCTTAGAGGGAATTATATTTCCAATAGAAAAAAGCCTAACGGTTGAGTTAGGCTTTCTTTAACAATACTAATATTAAGTACTTTCAAGAAATTTTCTCCCTCCCCGAAGAAATTGCTTAAATATTATTAGGCAGGTCTCCTGGCTTAGCATCATCCTACTCCTTAGCCTTCCCATGATAATCACAGTGGCTTAAGTTTAAGTTTCGTCAGCTTTACAGTAGCGGGGGCTGCAGAGGACTTTAACCTCTTTCCCTATTAATCTTTCTTTAAGAACCTATAATATTTTATTATTTTTTATAATTACATATTCTAAATTGTACATATGTACTCTTTGTTAAATAATTAGCTAATCATTTATATAATATATTCTATATATATTTTTATATTCCTTCTTATTTTTCAAATTTTTTACAAATTTTTTATACTTTAAAAATTATGCTTTAATTAAATTTATGTTAGATATAATCTTTATATGCTATCTTTGTTAATCTCTAATAATTTTCTTTAAATACATTGATACTATATCAGAAAATCGTCCTATATCTTTTGTATATATAAAGTCTTTCCCATATATCAATCTTTCTGATGTAAGTTCACTTTCTTTGCCTGTAAATACTCCTAATACTAAAATTCCATTTTGCCTAGCAATCCTTACTTCTTTTGCAGTATCTAATACTCCTACATTACCTTTATAAGACATTTCTCCTCTTATGGTTCTTTCTCTATCCTTACCGATTTTAACGTCGTTAGGCTTTCCATCACTTAGAACTATAAGTATTTTATTTTCTTCATCTCTTTCCAATAATCCATCACATGTAGATTTTATAGCTAATCCATCTCTATTATTACCTGCACAGAAATACTCAAATATATTTTCACTACTATCTATTGAGTCTTTATAATCTTTAAATCTTTTTAATATTGTATAATCCATAAAGCTGGAAAATCCCATTACTCTATTTGGTATACCAACCATAGTTAATGCTCTTGCTATTATATATCCTTGGGTCGCTACATTAGCTTGATTTCTACTTTGAGATCCACTAGCATCTAACAATATATCTATTACATACTTTCCTTTCTCATTGACTACATCCTTGTAAAATATTTTATTATTATTACTTCTAGTTGCTCTCCATGCCCTAGAAGCATATACTGTTCCACAATCTGAATAAACTCTGCTACTTTCATTTTCTTCTATTAATATTCTTGATAGATTATCCTTTAGTTTTGTAATATTTCTTCTGTGTGTTTTAACCTTATCTCTAAACTTGCTTATATTATTTTCTTTTTGTCTCGTAGCATATTTTATTTGAGCAATATTACTACATTCACTCCTTAAAACTCCATCAGTAAAGTGAACTCTACATCCTTCATGGACACCTCTACAGTTTTTACTTTCTATTTTTTTATCTCTGATTTATTTATATAGGATCTTCCATAATAATGCTCTATTTTTTCATATATTTTATTAACCATTTCCTCATCTACATATATAACTCTATTAGCTGAATTTGAAGATTCTTTTATAGAAGTTTCTCCTATACTTTCAACTAGCATTGAAGATGCTATTTCTTTTATTTCATTTTCTATAAAATTTTCTTCATCATTATATAGCTCGTCATACATAAAATCTGAAAATGTATCAAAATCTATGTTATCTTTAGTTTTATAGTTATATTCTTTATTATTAATATCTTCACCTTGCAATATCTGTTCGAAATACATTAAGTATACTTTATCTATATCTTGTAAAATATCTATTATATCTTTATTCACATCTATTTCTTTAATACTATTCATTATTCTTCTGGTAAGTCCATCTACCACTGGATGCTTACCCATTCCTTCTAATACATTTGCATATTTAATCTTTTGTAATATATCTTCATCGTATATCTTACTAAATCCAGAGATAATATCCTTATAAGCTTTGCTCCTTATATCTTCTACACCTGGCCTATCTATAATAACCTTTGATTCTACAACTTTATTTAATACAATTTGAACTAGGCTCAAAATAGTAGACGAATCATATCCACCTTTGACTCTATTAATTAAATATTTTCTTACTAAATTCCATTCTATGTATTTATGTCTGGCACCAGCCATTATAGCAAAATACATAGCAACTTCTCTAGAATAATAATCCTGATTTGAAATACTTACATCTTCATCATATTTTCCTGATATAGTCCAAGATAAATTATTTATTCTATTTTCAAATTCATAACTACTATATATCCATTTCATAATATCTCCTACCTAATTTAAATTTTTACTTATAATAAAGCTTTATTTAAATTCATACTTGGAAATATATCTTCACTTTTCCATTTATCAGGAATTCTAGTTTTAATTATATCTTGTACCATTTCTTTTTCGTATATATCAAAGCTCTTGCTTGTTATTCCCATACTAATTGCTAGAGATGGACTTAGCCCTCTCTTTATAGTCTTTAGAGAACCTATTAATCCTCTTAAATCTATTGATTTAGTAGATATTTCCCCATTTTGAGATTTTAACTGTAAATCTAAGAATATACCTGCAAATTGATTTAACTTCTCTTCATCTGCATCCTCAAATTCATTTCTTAAAATAAACATTAGTTTATCTTCTTCAACTGCTGCTATATCTATGACCATAAATCTAGAAACTAATGCTTCATTTAATTCCTTAGTTCCTGCATATTCATAATTCATTGTACCAATAAATCTAGTTGCTTGATCTAAATTAATTCTCTCATATCCTGGTACATCTATAACTCTTCTATGATCTAGAGCTGAATGAAGTACTGCTATAGCATCATTTTTAGCCATATTAATTTCATCAAATACCCCAAACCCGCCATTTATAGCACATTCATATACAGACCCTCTTCTTAGTTTAACTTGATTGTCTATAAAAGTATCTGTACCTATTAGAGTCGTACTGTCTGTATTAATATGAAAAGATGTATTCCACTGAGGTCTATTAAATATTTCTGATAAATTATCTGCTAATAAATTTTTTCCTGTAGCTTTAGGGCCAGATAATAAAATGTTTTGTTCTTCTAGAATTGCTGATATGCTCATAGACAGAATATCTTTGCCATAAAAATATTTTTTTGATTTGCTAACACGTTCTTCTAAATTACTTTCTAATTTATAATATTTTCTAAAATATAATACATCTTCAATAAGTGACTCACTTATTCCCTGTTCTCTTAAATTCTCTATTATCTCCATATGTATCCCCTTTATTGTTAATAGTATAATTATATAGTATCACAATATGATGTATTATTTCTTTATATTAAAAAAACTCCCATTTGGGAGTTTACAATA
>NZ_HG529411.1 GCF_000499525.1 Faecalimicrobium dakarense
TTACTCAACTATTCTATCTCAAAGACTTTTTAATTTCAAGATTTTTTTGTTGTTTTTTTGTTTTTCTTTCGTCCTTATCTCTTGGACAAGTAATACTATATCACCTTTGTTATTTATGGTCAATACCTTTTTAAAAAAAATTTAACTTTATTTTGCAATTTTATGTTCATATGTATATGCTCTTTCTTTATTTCTAACTTTAGTAACTCTCTTAGCCTTTGGAACATCCACATTCTGACATATTCTTAGTGCATCTTTGCAAAAGTAAAACATAATATCGAAAATTAAAAAAGTTACACATATTAAACATAACCAACCCATCATTTGAGACATTTAAATCCCCTCCAAAATTTTATTTTATAAGGTATTCTTTATTTTTATACATCTTTCCTTTACAAAAATTCTTCTATATATTTTCATAATAAATTTATTTAAGTTATTTTTTATCATTAAGAACTTTGAATCTGCACAATTAGTTAGTAATTTTTAATATTTTCTGTAAATTTAATAGTGATTTCGCTTTATATTTTTCCAAATAAAAAAAGATTATACTGAAATAATTTAATTTTAATATATTTCTTCATTCCTAATAAATTAATAAATTGATTTTTAGCATTAAATTTATAAACTATTGGATATTTCACTTATTATTAAATATAAAAAAGCTCTATAGATTAAACAATTCAATCTATAGAGCTTTATATTACGAAGATTACTCTTCTATTTTGTTTTGATTGCTATCTATTGGCTTCATTGTTGGGAATAAGATTACGTCTCTTATAGATGGAGAGTTAGTTAATAACATCATAACTCTATCCATACCTATTCCAAGTCCACCTGTAGGAGGTAAACCTACTTCTAGTGCATTTATGAAATCTTCATCCATGTCACAAGCTTCATCATCACCTAATTCTTTCTTTCTCATTTGATCCATAAATCTTCCTTTTTGGTCGATTGGGTCATTTAATTCAGAGAAAGCATTAGCTAATTCCCATTTATTGGCAAATGCCTCAAATCTATCAGTTCTTCTTGGGTCTTCAACATTTCTTTTAGCTAATGGAGATACCTCAACTGGATGATGAGTTATAAATGTAGGTTGGATTAATTTATCCTCTCCAAACTCTTCGAATAATGAGTTTATAACTTCCCCTCTTCTCATTCCAGGAGTTATTTCTATTCCTTTTTCTTTAGCTACTGCTAAAGCTTCTTCATCTGTATTTATAGTAGAGAAATCTACACCAGTGTACTCTTTAACACAATCTTCCATAGTCATTCTCTTCCATGGAGGAGTAAAGTCTATTTCAGTACCTTGGTAGTTTATTTTCATGCTTCCTGTTGCAGCTTCAGCCATGTGAGCTATAACATTTTCAGTTATTTCCATCATATCTGTATAATCTGCATATGCTTGATATAATTCTATAGCAGTATACTCTGGGTTATGCTTTATAGACATACCTTCATTTCTGAACATTCTTCCCATTTCATATACTTTATCAAATCCACCAACTATAAGTCTCTTTAAGTATAACTCATTAGCTATTCTTAAGTACATTGGTATATCTAATGTATTGTGATGTGTTATGAATGGTCTAGCATTTGCTCCACCAGCTATAGTATTTAATATAGGAGTCTCAACTTCTAAGAATCCTCTAGTATCTAAATAGTTTCTTAAAGCTTTTATAGCTTTAGTTCTTATTACGAAAGCTTCTTTTACTTCTGGATTAACTATTAAATCAACATATCTTTGTCTATATCTTAAATCTTGGTCTTTTAATCCATGATATTTTTCAGGTAGTATTTGAAGTGATTTAGATAATAAAACAACCTCATTAGCTTTTACTGATATTTCTTCTTTTTTAGTCTTAAATACTTCACCTTCAAGACCTATTATATCTCCTAAGTCATATGTAGAGAATATAGCATACTCTTCTTCACCTATTCTATCTAATCTAACATAACATTGGATTCTTCCTTCATGATCTTGAACATCTATAAATCCAGCTTTACCTTGGATTCTTTTGCTCATTATACGACCTGCTATCTTAACAACTTTTCCTTCAAAGTTTTCAAAGTTATTTTTTATTTCCATAGAATCACTAGTTCTATCGTATCTACTTTGATGGAATGGGTCTCTTCCCATCTCTTGTAATTTAGCTAATTTGTCTCTTCTTACTTGAAGAACTTCACTAAGATCTTCTTGTATTTGATCGTTATTCATTTGTTTCCCTCCCGAATTATCTTCTTATTTCTAGTATCTCGAATTTAGCAACACCATCTGGAACTTGAACATCTACAACATCTCCTATAGTTCTTCCTAAAAGTGCTTTTCCTACTGGAGATTCATTAGATATTTTTCCATCATATGGATCTGCTTCTGCTGAACCTACTATAACATATTCAACTTCTTCGTCAAATTCAACATCATTAACTTTAACTATAGATCCTATAGTTACAACATTAACGTCTATTTTACTTTCATCTATGATAACAGCTTTTCTTATCATATTTTCTAACTTTAATATTCTTTCTTCCATTTGAGCTTGCTCATTTTTGGCTTCATCATACTCAGCATTTTCTGATATATCTCCAAAAGATATAGCTACCTTTATTCTATCAGCAACTTCTCTTCTTCTTACAGTCTTTAAAAACTCTACCTCATCTTCTAACTTCTGGTATCCTTCTTGAGTTAACAATATTTCTTTCTTATCTTCCATAACCCCTACAACTCCTTCTTTATGTACTTGGGATTTCTCCCAAATTTATTTTTTAAATTTATATTCTTAGTTTTAATTTATGCGCTATATTATAAGTCACTATTATTCTAATGTCAAGCAGTCCTGCATGTATCCATTAAGCTTAGATACTACTTCTTCATAGCTTTCTATTTTGTTAATTTCATCTCTTACTCTTGCTGAATTTCTAAGACCTTTTAAATACCAAGCAACATGTTTTCTCATTTCCCTTACTGCTACATATTCTCCATGTTCTTCAACTGCTAAACCTAAATGTTTAATTGCTGTGTTTATTTTTTCTTCAATAGTAGGTTCTGGTAAAATTTCCCCTGTTTGCATATAATGGTTTATTCTTTTGAATATCCATGGATTACCCTGAGCACCTCTACCTATCATTATAGCATCACAATTGGTTTTTTCTAACATATTTATCGAATCTTCTACTGTAAATACATCACCATTTCCTATAACTGGTATACTTATATTTTGTTTTATTTCAGATATTATATCCCAGTCAGCTTTTCCTGAATAGTATTGCTCTCTTGTTCTACCATGTATAGCTAATGCACTTATGCCACACTCTTCTGCTATTTTCGCAATTTCTACTGCATTTATAGTATTATCATCCCAACCTTTTCTTATTTTTAATGTCACAGGTTTTTCAGAATTTTTCACTACCGCTGTTAGAACCTCTGCAGCTAACTTAGGATTTTTCATAAGAGCAGACCCATCTCCATTTTTTACAACTTTAGGTGCTGGGCATCCCATATTTATGTCCAATATCTCATTAGGATACTCATTCATAATATTCGCTGCTTTTCCCATATATTCTGGATCTGAACCAAATATTTGAACAGCCACTGGATGTTCTTCTTCCTCTATCTTTAACATTTTTTTAGTATTTTCATCATCATAGCATAAAGCTTTTGCATTTATCATTTCTGTATAAAGCATTCCGCAGTTTTGTTCTTTACATATTAATCTAAAAGGAAGATCTGTAACACCTGCCATAGGTGATAAAAAAACTTTATTTTTTAATTCAACATTACCTATTTTCATTTTTAGTCTCCTTCTCTAAATTGCTATTTTATATTATATATATATCCAAAAGTTTACCCATTATCACAAAAAAGGAACTGGGTTTATAACCCAATTCCTTACTACTATTCTTTATTTTTATCGTATATAACTCTTAACCCTTCTAAAGTTAAAAATCTATCTACACTATCTATGCTTTCAGTCTCAGATGCTATTAGATTTGCTAATCCACCTGTCGCTATTACCTTAACTTCATCATGATTTAATTCTTTTTTCATCATTTCTATTATTTTTTCAACTAAGCCTACATATCCATATATTATTCCAGACTGCATAGCAGACACTGTATTTTTACATATAGTGCTACCTGGCTTTGCTAGTTCAACTCTAGGAAGTTTTGATGCTCTTTGGAATAATGCTTCACTTGAAATCTTAATACCTGGAGCGATAGTACCTCCTAAGTATTCACCTTTTTCAGATATAGCACAGAAAGTAGTTCCTGTTCCAAAATCGACTATTATTAATGGGTATCCATATTTTTCAATTCCTGCCACTGCATTAACTATTCTATCTGCTCCTACTTGTTTAGGATTATCATATTTTATATTTAAACCTGTTTTTATACCAGGTCCGACAACCATAGGCTGTTTATTACAATATTTTAAACAGAAGTTTTCAAGAGAATGCATAACATTTGGTACAACAGACGATATTATCACATCTTCTATATCATTCATATCCATATTTTCATATTGGAATAAATTTCTAATTAACATACCGTATTCATCAGATGTTTTTTCTTTGTCTGTGTTTATTCTCCAATGTTTGATTAATTCCTTATTCTTATATATACCTAAAACCATATTGGTATTTCCAACGTCAAATACTAAAAGCATAAATTTACCTTCTTTCTATCTTTTAACTGTCTTAAGTACAGTGACAACTGATCCCACTATAATGGCCGCTAATATCGCTTCTGCTAGTGCATTAGCTCCTACTATCCCAAATATTATATAAGCAGGGCTATATACATTAGCATCCGGATTAGCAGATATAAATGCCTCTGCAAATCTTTGTGCGTATAATATATATGTCATACCTAAAACTCCACCAGTATTAACAAGCGTTCCAATAACTCCAGTTATTGCTGCTGGTATAGTTTTTAGTTTATTACCTTTTGGTTTTGATTCTAATAGTTTATTGAATCTTTTACTTACAAAAACATAAGTATAGTACGATGCTACCCCTATTAACATTCTTGGTAATATAGATACTAACGGATTCATAAATATAAAGTTTGTAACAGTTGGACCTGTAATCGCCCTCATTAAACTAGTTGCCCCAAATATAAAACCTATAAAAGCACCTGCTAGTGGACCTTCTACTATGGCCCCTATTATAACCGGTATATGCATTATTGTTAAATTCACCACCGGATTTATAGGTACATAACCTATAGGAGTCATTGACATAATTATAGATATAGCTGATAACATACCTATAACTGTCATCTTCCTTACATCAAGTTTTTTTACTTCTCTACTTTGGCTAGTAGTATTCATAAAAGCACACCTCCGTTCCAGCTCATAAAAGATGCCGGACTTCTAAAATTATTTATTTTTTTTACTTGCATAGTCTGACTCTAATTATTTAGATGCCAGCTATAACAAAATAATTTTATCAGTAGGTAATAACATTGTCAATAATGCTTATTTTTGATGTGCCTCTTTATACGATAATATATTATTTACACTATTTGCATTCTTTATTGCATTAATAACACTCTTTTGAACAACTTCTGTAGCTAAAGAACCTAATAAAGTTATATCTGCTTCAACTTCTCCTGTTGCCATTGTAAATATAGTATCTCCATCATGAGGAGTATGTATTGGAAAAATAGATTTAGCATATCCATTGTGTGCCATCTGAGAAACCTTCTTACAACCTGCTTTATCTAGTTTAGCATTAGTAGCTACTACACCTATAGTTGTATTATCAATATTAAATCCACCCTTATTAATTCCCTTTTTCATAAGTTCATAACTATTTAAAATTTTTGTTTTATCTTCATTTAATACTCCTGCTATTACCTTACCATCTTCATATACATCTCCAAATGCATTTACAGCTATTAAAGCAGACACTATAAGACCATTATCCAATTTTATAGAATAACTTCCTATTCCACCCTTCATTGCAAAATCAAGTCCTTTTATTTTACCCACAGTGGCTCCACAGCCTGCACCATAGTTACCTTGATTTAATACTGTTTCACTTGCAACTTGACAAGCTTTATAACCCATGTCTAAATCTGGTCTACATTTAGGATTCCCTACTGCTAAATCAAATAATACAGCCCCTGTTACTATTGGTACTTTTGCTACACCAACATCAAATCCTATATTTTGCTCCTCTAAATATTTACTGACTCCACATGTACATTCAAGTCCAAATGCAGATCCTCCTGATAGCACAACAGCATGAACTTTTTGTATCATATTTACTGGATCTAATAAATCAGTCTCTCTTGTTCCAGGCCCACCACCTCTAACATCTACTCCACAAGTTGCTCCATTTTCACATATAATTACTGTGCATCCTGTTAGACCATGTATATCTTCTGCCTGTCCGACTTTCAGGCCTTTTACATCTAATATGTTGTTATACATATCCTTTAATCCCCCTTATAGAAACCTCACCAGACATAATTTCTCTTATAGTTTTATCTTGTTTTTCTACAATTAAATTTCCATCTTCATTTATATCTAAACACTTAACTTGCTCTTTATTATCTCCATTTAGTATATATATGTCTTTTCCTATAATTGCTGAGTACTGTCTACATATTTTCAAAGTCTCTTCTTTAGAGTTATTTTTTACATAGTCTATGTATAATCTTTCAAATTCATCTAATATATTTCTAACTATATCTACTCTTGAAACCTTATAGCCTTCTTTATATAAAGAAGTTGCTATATCACATATTTCCTGGGAAAACTCCATAGTTTTCACATTTATACCCATTCCCAACACAATATGATTTACTCTTTCAATTTCAGCTGATAATTCTGTAAGTATTCCTGATATTTTCTTATTATTTAGTATTATATCGTTAGGCCACTTTATAAGCGTTTTTACCCCAAGATTATTTAAGGCTTTTACTATCGATGCACCCGCTATTAAAGTTATAAATGGTGCTTTATAAGGCATAATATCTGGTTTTAATATAATACTCATCCATATACCATCATGAGATTTAGAATGCCACTGTCTGCCTAATCTACCTTTTCCCTTTGTTTGTTCTTCACTAATTATTACTGTTCCATCTTCTTTTTCATTGGCTATTTTCTTAGCGTAATCATTAGTTGAATCTATCGTTTGAAAATGTATTATATTACGTCCTATAAATTTTGTATTTAAATCATGACATATATTTTGATGTGTAAGTAAGTCTACAGGCTTTTCAGCTAGCCTATATCCCTTTTTATTAACTGATTCAATGTTGTATCCTTCTTCTTTTAAAGTTTTAATATGTTTCCATACACCAGCTCTAGATATTCCTAATTGTTTAGATAATTCTTCACCTGATATGAATTCATTTCCTTTATTTAATATAATTTCTATTATTTTATTCTTCATATTACACCTCGTCTTAATGTAATTTATCTTTCTAATAACTAATTATACCTTTAATCATGCTTATTTATAAATATTTTTCTAAAAAAGAAAATAGGGCCTATGTAGGCCCTATTAAATCAATCTATTTATCATCTAAATCTTTAGTATCTTTTACCTTATCTAGTTTAACTAAATTCACATTAGATTTTTCTTCTTTATCTTGACTTTCTAGTGTCATTGCAAGTGAATTATCTTCTGTTTCAGGCATTTCTAAAGATAATTCTTTATTGAATGCTTTAACGAATTGTTCTGAATCTAAAGTCTCATACACTAATAAAGCTTGCGCTACATAGTCTAATCTATCCATATTCTCTTCTAAAATTCTCTTACACTCTTTATATGCAACATCAACTATTTTTTTGATTTCCTTATCAATTTCAAATGCAACCTCTTCAGAGTAATTTCTCTTAGATGTAAAACTATTCCCTAAGAATACTTCATCTTCATTATCACCAAATACCATCGGTCCAAGCTTTGTACTCATTCCGTATTTAGTTACCATCGCTCTTGCAGTTTGAGTAACTCTTTCTAAGTCGTTAGATGCTCCTGTTGATATATCATCTAAAACTAACTCTTCAGCAACTCTACCTCCAAGTGCCATTATAATAGTCTCTTTCATCTCTTTTTTAGTTCCATACATCTGATCTTCTTTTGGAAGTGGCTCTGTAAATCCACCAGCTCTACCTCTTGGTATTATTGTAACTTGATGTAGAGAACTTATATGAGGAAGCACATGCATACATATCGCATGACCTGCTTCATGGTATGCTGTAAGTTTTCTATCCTCAGGGCTTACAACCCTAGATTTTTTAGCTACCCCAACCATAACCTTTGTTATAGCTTCTTCTATAGTTCCCATATGAATTTTCTTTTCTCTTCTTCTAGCTGTAAGTATTGCAGCCTCATTCATTATGTTTTCTATATCAGCAGGAGTAAATCCTGGTGTTCTTCTTGCTAAAACAGATGGTTTAACATCATCTGCTAAAGGTTTATTTTTAGAATGAACTTTAAAGATAGCTTCTCTACCTTTAACATCTGGCGCTCCAACAACAACTTCTCTATCAAATCTACCTGGTCTAAGTAACGCTGGGTCAAGTATATCAGGTCTATTTGTAGCTGCCATTATTATTATCCCTGGATTTATTCCAAATCCATCCATCTCAACTAATAATTGGTTAAGAGTTTGCTCTCTTTCATCATGACCTCCGCCAAGACCAGCTCCTCTTTTTCTACCAACTGCATCAATTTCATCTATGAATATTATAGCTGGTGCATTTTTCTTTGCTTGTTCGAATAAGTCTCTTACTCTAGAAGCCCCAACCCCAACAAACATTTCAACGAAATCAGATCCACTTATGCTAAAGAACGGTACTCCTGCCTCACCTGCAACTGCTCTTGATAAATAAGTTTTACCAGTACCAGGAGGACCTACCATAAGTATACCTTTTGGTATTCTTGCACCTAAATCAATATATTTTTTAGGATTTTTTAAGAAATCAACAACTTCTTGTAAATCTTCTTTTTCTTCATTAAGTCCAGCTACATCCTTAAATGTAACCCTTGTCTTTTCATCATCTTTATGTACTTTAGCTTTAGATTTACCAAAGTTCATAACTTTTCCGCCTCCACCTTGAGACTGATTCATAAATACAAACCATAATATTAACATAAAGAATATTAATAATAATGTTGGTAACATTTCTACAAACCAAGGTGCAGATGGTTTTGCTTCTCCACTAAATATTAATTTGCCTTCTTTAGATTGGGCTAATACCTCATCAGCAAGTTTATCTCCCATTACCTCTTGTGGCACGTATGCTCTAAATTTAGTATTTTTATCTTTTATTGTTCCCTCTACAGCTGTATCGCTTATAAAGTGTAATCTTGATATATTTCCATCAGTTAATTCTTGATATACTTTAGAAAATTCTAGATTTTGTACTTTTTCTGCTGGCTTACCTGAAAACTGCACTATTCCTACTATTATTATTAATATTAATAAGTAGAAACCTATTCCCTTGAAAAGTTTATTCAAAAGAAGCCCTCCTTTCATACGTTGTTTTTATTCTATAGTTTCTTAAAGCTAACCTTTAAGACTTCTTTTGTATTTGAATCAATTTTATAGTTTTCACTGATTCTATTATCCCCTACACACATTATTCCCTCTTCATCAGTAATTATAGGAATTTTGCATCTATCTTCTCTTGGGATTTTTAAATCTATGAATAGTTCTTTAATTTTTTTGCTTCCTCCAGCAAGTTTTATTTTATCTCCTTGCTTTCTATTTCTTACAATTATACCTCCTTTTATCTTATTAAAATCAAACCCTTTAGATGTCTTATCTATTTTTATACTTCTGTATCTATCTATACTCATTGTCTGGGTTTCCATAATTAAGTTTAGCTCTTTTAATTTAATAAATCCGTTACTAGGTATATTATAACAAAATTCTATTTCTTCATTAACAATTTCTTTTGTAGTTAATATTATGATATTTTTTCTTCTATATGCAAACATTCCTCTTGGAAGAGTAATTTTTTTATCAATTTTATTTTCGTTTTCTAACTCCATAACATCTTCTATATGTTTTTGATCAACAAAATTAGTATCTCCTAATAGTTGTTTTATACCTTTTCTTAAAACTCTCGTTTTTATAGCATTATGTAAATTAACATATTTTTGTAAGTTTATTTCTACAGAGTCTTGGTTAACTTTACAAACTTCCTCAAATTTAGCGTTAGCTTCATGGTCAATGTAATCGCTATCATTTCTTAAGCTACTACTCATCCTTACTATAGATTCTATTACATTTGGGTTAAAATTATCCTTCATATAAGGTATTAATTCTAATCTAATTTTGTTTCTAGTATATATACTCTCTAAGTTCGTCTGATCTATTCTAGGATTTAAATTATGTTGTTCACAGTATTTCTCTATATCAATTCTATCTATATCTAGTATCGGTCTAATTATACCATTTTCTCTAATATATTCTATCCCTCTTAAACCTTGAAGTCCTGTTCCTCTCATGATGCGCATTAATATAGTTTCTGCTTGGTCATTTTGATTATGACCTATAGCTATTTTATTAGAATGTGTTTTTTTCTTAATTTCTTCAAACATTTCATATCTAAGTTTTCTAGCTCCTTCTTCTACAGACAATCCATGCTTATCACAATATTCAGGTACGTTAATAGATTTTACAAAAAATGTAATACCCATTTCTTCACATATTCTTGATATATATAAAGCATCTTTTTGTGCTTCTATTCCTCTTATTTGATGATTTAAGTGTGCTGCATATACTTCTATATTCATCTGTTCTTTTAATCTTTTAAGTATGTGCAGTAAACAAACTGAATCTGGTCCTCCTGAAAGACCTAATACAATTTTATCTCCTTCTTCTATCAAATTATATTTATTTATAGTACTTTGTACCTTTTCAAAAATCATATTTATACCTCTTACACTTAGTTTTTATTAACTTTTATGTATAGTTTCTATAAAAAAACTATAAACCCTTGTATCTTTTTCCAAAAGATATAAACTTTAATATAATTATTATAATACCAAATAAACCAAATAAAAGGTAGTGTTTTAAATACCTTTATTTAATTTATATTATTAAACATTTATGTATCTTTTTTATAAATATACTTTATTCCTTAATTTCTACTATTATTTCTATAACATTTCTTCCTTGGAATAAATCCATTATTTTAATATCATATTCTACATTTATCTTTATACAATTTTCTTTAGATTTATCTATATTTAGCATTTTAGTATTTGTCTCTATTATAAATAATCCTTGTGGAGTTCTATATTTTGATACATGGCTATTTCCTTCACTTAGGACCATTACAGAGTTAGTGTTTCCAAATTTTTTTATACTAACTTCATTATCAGATATTTTTATAGTAGTTGTAACTTTTATACCCTCTTCTTCTTCTTTATATACAACAAATGTATCATTGTTTTTATTATATATATCAGCATCTGCATTTACTTTTATAGTATCCACATGTCCTTTTTCATCATATTGCTTAGTAATTATGCTTAATGTTGCATCCATATTAATTTCCTCCTAAATAAGTATAAACTTTAGGCCTGTAAGGCCTAAAGTTTATATCAATAACATTAGTATTTTTGTATTTCTACATTTTTTATATTTTCGATTTCTTTTTTTAGAAATTCTCCTGCTATATTAGCAAACTTTTCTGGTATATCAGAAACATAGTATTCATATGAAACTTTTGAGTTATTATTCATTAAATCTTGATTTTCTAAAATTTTCTTTAAATCTATAGCTGTTTCTTTAGCAGGATTAACTAATTTTATTTTTTCTCCAACAACTTCACCTATAGTTCTCTTAAGTATCGGATAGTGAGTGCATCCTAGTACTAAAGAGTCTATATCTTGCTTAATTAACTCATCTAAATATCTCTTAGCTGTTAAAGTTGCTATATCAGTATTTGACCATCCTTCTTCTACTATAGGCACGAATAAAGGACATGCTTTATCTATTATTTTTATATCTTTATCTATTTTTTCGATTTCCAGATTATATGCCTTAGATGTTATAGTTCCTTCAGTTCCTATTACACCAACAATTTTATTTTTTGTAGAATATGCTGCTGTTCTAGCTCCTGCCTCTATAACTCCTATTATAGGTATATCGTATTTTTCATTAGCTTCTTTTAGCGCTCTAGCTGTAGCAGTATTGCACGCTATGACTATAGCCTTTACATTTTTGGAAAGTAAAAAGTTTATTGCCTGAAAAGTATACTTTATGATCGTGTCTTTTGACCTTGAACCATAAGGAACTCTAGCTGTATCCCCAAAGTATACTATATCTTCATTAGGTAATATTTTCATTATTTCCTTTAAAACAGTTAAACCGCCTAGTCCAGAATCAAATACACCTATTGGTCTATCACTCATTAGTCGCACCCTCTTTACTTTTTTGAATCTATCGCTAATTTTATAAGCTCATCTATAAGGTTATGGTATTCTAATCCTGTAGCCTCCCACATCTTAGGATACATACTTATATTAGTAAACCCTGGTAAAGTATTTATTTCATTTATAAATATTTCTCCAGAATTTTTATCTATAAAGAAATCTACCCTAGAAAGCCCTTTTCCATCGATTGACTTAAATGCCTCTATAGCCATCCTTCTTATATTTTCCATATCTTCTTCACTTATACTCGCTGGTATTTCATAAGTAGATGTTCCATTTATATATTTATCCTCGTAATCATAGAAGTCTTTAGCTGGCTTTATTTCACCTGCTATAGATGCCTCAACTTGATCATTTCCAAGAACTGCTACTTCTATTTCTCTAGCATTTATACCTTGTTCTAATGCTATTCTAGAATCGTATTGTAGTGCCTCATTAATTCCAGTTAAAAGTTCTTCTCTATTATTAGCTTTTGATATTCCTACACTTGACCCTAGGTTAGCTGGTTTAACAAATATTGGGTAGTTTAATTGACCTTCTATTTTATCTAATTGACCTTCTTTATCTCTATTAAATGACCATCTATTAGTATCTGTGTAATTAACTTGAGGTAATCCTATTTCGGTAAATACTTTTTTACATATAAGTTTATCCATACCTACACTTGAAGCTAAAACTCCACATCCTACATATGGTATTTGGCTTATTTCGAATAATCCTTGGATAGTTCCATCTTCGCCATATGGACCATGTAAAACAGGGAATAATACATCTATTTTTTCTACATGACCATCTTCAAATAATATTCCAACTTCTTTATTTCCTGATGGAACCAAATTAATTTCTACATTTTTATTAGCTAAATTAACCCATTCTCCATTTTTTATATTTTCTTCATTACCTTCATAATACATCCATTTTCCATCTTTAGTTATTCCTATAGTTAAAACATTATACTTATCTTTATCAATGTGTTTATATATTGAAGCTGATGATAATAGAGAAACTTCATGCTCTCCTGATTTACCACCAAATATTAACGCTACGTTAAGTTTTTTCATAATTGTACTCACCCTCCTGGTGTATAATTTTATCATTATCAAAATATTATATGTCTTTTATCTTCTAAATGATTATTATAGTTTATTTTAACAAAAAAATAAAGAAGCAAAAGCTTCTTTATCTAAATTTAAGCATTTTATTTAACTATTTCGCAAAAACATGGTTTCCTATTCTCATATATGGATCTAAAGTTCTTATCCATTTGCATGTAGCTATATCAGGATTCCAAAAGTATATAGCCTCATTAGTTGGGTCTAGACCATATAAGGCTTCCCTAGCTGCTCTATATGCACTTTCTGATGGCTGCATGTTTATTGACCCATCATTTACTACTGAAAATGCATTTTTTTGATATATAACATCTTTTATGTTATTTGGGAACCTTGAATCTTTTACTCTATTTATAACTACTGCAGCTACTGCTACTTGACCTTCATAACTCTCGCCTCTAGCTTCTCCTGTAATTAATTTAGATAGTAATAATAATTCCTCATTAGTTATACTTATTACTTCTTTTCTTTGTTCAACCGTATTACTTTTTACAGTTGATGGCTTCTCATTATTTTGTATATTCGTTCCTTCTGCTAATACTTGTTGCGTAGGAATAAATACATAAATCGAAACTAATAAAGATACTATTAGTTTATAGCACCTATCCATAGTTAATGTCACTCCTTTTTGATTTGTAAATTTTTAGAATAATTTATCTAGTATTTCAACTATTTTAAACTTAACTTGTACTCTGCTTGTTTGAGCTTTATCCTTTTGAGTTATTAATTCATACTCTTCTTTAGTTAAAACTTCTTTTAATCTTTTATCTGTTTCTTTATCTATTACTCCACTTTTATCATCTACAAAGCATAATGGAGGAAACATTACACACCACCAATTTCTACCTTGACCTTCTCCAATAATTATTCTTAATGCTTTATACTCTCCTGCTGGTAGTACAATATTTGAGTATTGTTTAGTTGGAAAATTAGTGTACTCTATTCCTATTTTTACATCATAGCTATAACCATTTTTATTAATAATATCTTTACTTATTTTTTCTAATTGTTTATATTCACCTTTTATAATTTTTTCACTTTCTTTTATATTGCTTGATTTAATTAACTTCGGTTGTAAGTATTTTATAATTGCATCTCTTACTTTTAACTTTAATTCTTGATCTTCATCAGAATCACTATTTGCTATAACATGAAATCTTATTAATTTTTCTTTATAATTTTCAGATATATCATCTATCTTTTTTACTTCCCCACTTATTGTAATAGTCATAACTCCTATTACACATATTAAACTTAAAATTAATATAGTTAATCTTATTTTTACCTTTTTCATTAAATATATCCCCCTCAAAATATTTCTATTTTGAGTATGTCCAATATTTATTTTTTTATACAAAAAAAGATAGGCCTACTCACACGTATATTAAATCATTGACTATTTGTGTGTGAGTCTTCTATCTTTATAAAAATCAGTATTATACCATTGTATAAATATTTCATTAAATATCTTTATTATTCATAGCTCTTTCAATCATAAATTGCTCTGCTTTTTCTATATGCTCTCTAGCATATTTTTTAGCAAGCTCATTATCTCCTTTTTTTATAGCATCTAATATAAGCTTATGTTCATTTACTATACTAAGAGATGAATCATAGTCTGATATATATGTAACTCTAAATCTGTACACTTGCTCCCATAAAGAATTTATTAATTGATGTAACTTTTTATTATTTGTTGCTTTGAATATACATTCATGAAATTCAACATCCTTTTTAAGCAATGTATCCACATCTGAGGCGATAGTAAGCTCTTCAAACTCTTTAGATATTTTTTCAAGCTTTTTTATATCGTCTGGATTTATTCTCTCCGCTGCTAAAGATGCTGCTAAACCTTCTAAACTAGCTCTTATTTCTAACACATCAATTATATCCTTTAACGACATATTAGCTACATATGCTCCTTTCCTAGGAAGCATAACAACTAGTCCTTCTAATTCTAACTTTCTTATAGCTTCCCTTACCGGAGTTCTACTTACTCCTAACTGCTCCGCTAATTGAACTTCCATAAGTCTTTGACCTGGCTTTAATTTCCCCTCTAATATAGCTTCCCTTAAGTTTTCAAAAACTACGTCTCTTAACGGTTTATATTCATCTAAATTCAATTTGTTTAAATTATCCATTAACCTCAACTCCTTTTTCACTGCTCTTAACAACGTATACTTGTTCATATTTTTTAAGTAAATCCTCTTTACCCTTTAAAGCATCTTCTTCGTTTTTAAACAATCCAAAAACTGTTGGCCCACTACCACTCATCATAGAACCTAATGCATTATTGTTCATCATTATTTCTTCTATATCTTCTATCTCCTCGTGACGTTTACCAGTTACACTTTCAAGTACATTTACCATATATTTTGCTACAGATTCTATATCTTCTTTTTCTAAATAATTTATCAAGTTCTTATTATTTGGTCTACTTTGAATGTTATTTAAGTCTAAACCTTCATAAACTTCTTTGGTAGATACAAATAAATTAGGTTTACACACCAATATACTAACATTATGCGGTAGCCCTTTAATATATGTAAGTTTTTCTCCTACTCCAGAAGCTATGGCCGCTTTTCCAGATATACAATACGGTACATCTGCACCTAATAAAAATCCTATTTTTTGTAAATCTTCTTGTTCTAGATTTAGGTTCCAAATTTTATTAAGTCCCACTAAAACCGCTGCTGCATTTGAGCTACCTCCGGCCATTCCTGCTGCTATAGGTATATTTTTCTGTATAAATACCTCTATTCCTTTATTTATATTAAATTTACCTTGTAGTAATTTAATAGCTTTATAAACTATGTTGCTATCATCTAAAGGTACGTCTTTGCTATTACTTTTTATAATTATATCATCCGTACATAACTCTTTTATTTTTATGATGTCATACAAATCGATCGTCTGCATTATCATTTCGACTAAATGATATCCATCTTCTCTTTTCCCCAGTACATCTATTGATAAATTTATTTTAGCCCTACTTTTTAATTCTATAGAATTCATTTTAGCCTCCTTGATACATAATATAATGCATGCATAACTACTAACATTATACTACAAAAAATAAGATAATAGGGGA
>NZ_HG529412.1 GCF_000499525.1 Faecalimicrobium dakarense
TACTAATCCGCTAAAACAACTTTCTTTTCTAATATTAAACACTTTCCTGCCTTTAGCGGTTCCTCTATTTTTAATTCATTTAATTCTGCTATTTCAGATTCAGTAGTATTATATTTCTTAGCCACATTCCAAAGGTTATCTCCTTCTTTACATATGTATACTATTATACTTGGAGCTGTAGATAGATCATATACACCTAAATCATCGCCTTTTATTATAAAGCTTTCTGATTTTTTATCTATCGCTTCAGTAAATCTCTTTACTTTTACGTTTAAGTCTATTTGATCTCTATTCAAGTCAACATCTACTTTTTCTATACAAACTGTGCTAAATACTTTACAAGTATCTGTTAAATTATCTATAGTAACTTCATGCTCAAAAGGTATTTCTTCACTTATTCTATATACTGATTTTAGGCCTTCTACTGGAACATATAATACATCCACCTTTATAATACCTTGTACTACACTATTATTATCTTCAATGTATGTGTTTTCTATTGATATAGATGGACAAACACTTACTATATCTTTTATTTGCATATCATCATTAGAATTTTTTATACTTTCTCTAACTACAAAAGTTTCAGTTCCACTACTTAACGCTTTATTAAGCTCCATTGTTCTTTGATCAAATTTTATTATTTTTTGAGGAGAATAAGCATCTTGTAAAACCTCTCTGCTTACTTCATCAGTTACTTTTACTTTACAATATACAGTACAATCTAAATCTAATATTCCTGTATTACTTTCACTGTTTTGCTTGAATATATAATTTAAATCTCCCATAGATAATAAGCTTTCTTCTGTCATACCTTCGCAAGCACCTGGAACTTCGATAAATTGAGTAAAATCTATTCCTATCTTATCTAGTTCTACTATTTCACCATCGTATGTGCAAGCTAATGGGTTTATTTCTAAAACTCCACCTACTATAACTTTATTATCAGTTACTCTACTTTCCTTTATTCTTGCCATTGGACTTAAACTTATTATAGATTGAATTTCTTCAGTATTAATAGTTACAGTATCTCTTATTACACTTTCTGATTTTTCTATTCCTATTATATCTTGGTAGTTTATTTCTTTTCTATGCTTTTGTATTCCTTCTACTTGAGATACATCTTTTACTATATCTAATCTTTGTTTATCAAATAAGCTTCCTCTTATATTCATAAGGGCCCCAACTCTAATTTTTCTTTCGTTTAATATTGTACAGTCTACATGCTCAACTTCTGGGAATAACATATACTCCATATCTTGAACTACATTATCTTTCTCTATAACCTCATTTATGTCTATTCTACCATCCATACTAGAAACAGTATTTTTGTCATCTGTTATGTACATAACATTATAATTAAAACTTCCTCTGCAAAGTATTTTACCATCTGTCACTTCAGTTTTCTTAATACATATGTACCCTTCAGTTTTTAAAATTTCATAAACATCTGATTTCTTATCTGGCACAACCGCTTCTGCTTCTATAAATGTTTGGTATTTTCCAAAGTCTATTCTATTGTCAACTTTTATTACATCTTTAATTAATTCCATATTTATCCCCCCTGTAAATTAAATAAAATATCACACTATATTTATATTTAAAAAACAAAAAAAAATTACACCTATTTTTAATAGGTATAATTTTAACTTACATGTAATTTATTTTGATCTTTAAAAACTTGCAATTTCACATTCGATGTCAATAAGTCTGAGTAACTATATGATACCCTTGAATATCCATTTCCATCATCATCTAATTTTACAACAAACACACTTGGATAAACTTTTTCTAGTACTCCCTTTTTAGTAACAATTTGCTTTCTACCTTTATTTGCCCTTAGTAATATTTTCTTACCTAAATGTCTTTCAAGGCTTTCTCTTATTTTGTCTAGAGTTTGAACAGTAGCCATAATATCACCTTCTTTAAACGTTTGTATGTTTACATAATATCATAGATATAATTTTTTGTCAAACGTTTAAACTAAATATTTTATATATTTTTCAGTGAAAAGTCAATAGTATTTTTTAATATATACAGTATAATTTTCTAATTTTGTGTTAGTATAAAATTGATTTAGGCATAGCCCATCTAAATTTCCCTCTTGTTTCTAATCCTCCGACCCCTTTAATACCAGTAACCGTCTGGTCTATGACCTCATCAATAGGTACAACTATATCTATTCTAGAACATGCGATTTTTTCTACTACGAATACAGGATCTAGCGCATGTATCATTATCCTTCCTGGAGAACTAGCATAGTTTGCGCCCGCATTTATTATTTGTTCATAATTAGATTGGCATGCACCTGCAAATATAACTAGATTATCTATATTAGGTTGCCATTTTCTAGCTTGTTTAACCGCTTTAATAAAATTTAATGAATTTCTATAATTGCTTAAATCTGTTATATTACCTTTTCTAGAAGTTAATGCATCATGACCTGTTATTACTAATATATCCGGATTATGTTTTTCAAGTAGCGCCCTTACTTCTTTATATTGGTTAGCTTCAGGTATTGCTACTCCTACGGCCGGAATTCCTAGCTCTGTATATACATCTAAACATATTTTTAAATATTCTTTATCTCCATCTATTTGAAGCACTTTTCCAGGCATGCCATAAACATTAGTATTAGTTTGAAGTTTCGGCACTGCCCTCATCATCTTTTTTTGTCTTTCCCTCGCTTTTACTAAAGATTGTGATAATACTCCCTCAACATTTTTATCTATAAAAACATTTTTTATATCCGGAAGTTTAACCGCTTCTAAATCATCTAAATAAGCATCCGCTATTATTCTGAAAGCTACACCTTTCAATACTGCCATTTTATGATTATCTTCATCTACGCTAAACCCCACTATTTTAAATATAATGTCCTTGTTATAAGATTTTCTTGCCACTATATCTCCTATTTTCATAGTTGTCCTCCCTAAAACTTTTTTATCTTAATTTATACTATGTAGCATAGTTTTTTTTGTTACCTAAGAATATAAATGATTTTTTTGTTGAAAAATAAAAAAGTTAGTGGTAATATAAATATAAACTTATGTTTATACTTATAAACAAATATTTATTTTTGGTGATAATTATGACTGATAGAGAAAAAGAAATTTTAGATATTTTAAAAGAAAACCCTATGATTTCTCAACAAGAGTTAGCTGATCTTCTAAATATAACTCGTTCTTCTACTGCAGTGCATATAACTAATCTTATGAAAAAAGGATATATCAAAGGAAAAGGTTATATTTTGAAAAAAAATAATTACATAACAGTTATAGGAGGATCTAATATAGATATCCAAGGTGTTCCTAATAGAAAACTTGTTATGCATGACTCTAATCCTGGAAAAGTAGACATATCTTTAGGTGGTGTCGGTAGAAACATAGCTGACAACATATGTAGATTAGGTGTAAGTACAAAACTTATATCTGCAGTTGGAAATGACTTATATGGTAATCAAATATTATCAGAGTGTAAGAGTTATGGGATAGATGTTGAAGATTTTTATATATCAAATGAGCACTCTACATCAATATATGTATCTGTGTTAAATGATGCTAATGATATGCAAATTGCCATATCACACATGGACATACTAGATAAATTGGATTTATCTTATATCTCTTCAAAGCATCAGCAAATTAGTGACTCTTTGGCTATAGTATTAGATACTAATCTATCTTATGAAGTAATAAACTACATTACTTCAACTTATTCTCATATACCTATATTTGTTGACACAGTGTCTACTTCTAAGTGTATGAAAATTAAAGATATCGTAGGTCGCTTTAATACTATAAAACTAAATAAATATGAAGCTGAAGCTTTATCTGGTATACAAATTAATAACATGGATGATATAAAATCTTGTTCTAAATACTTCTTAAATGAAGGTGTGGAAAATGTTTTTATAACGCTTGGTAAAGATGGCGTTTATTGTGAAGATAATTCACATAACATCTATGTAGATGGTGTAAAAACTGAAATAGTTAGTGCAACTGGTGCTGGAGATGCATTTATAGCAGGCCTTGTTTATAGTCATTTAAATAATTTTGACATTGAATATAGCGCTAAATTTTCTATGGCAGCATCAATAATAGCACTTTCTCATGAAAATACAATAAATCCAAACATGTCAGTAGACAATGTTGAAAAAATACTTAAGGAGATGATCTTATGTTAGAAAAATATTTACAAGTACATCCAGAGGTTCAAAAGGCAGTAGCAGCAGGACAACCTGTAGTTGCACTAGAGTCAACTATAATATCTCATGGTATGCCTTACCCTAAAAATATAGAAATGGCTAAAAATGTTAGTAAAATAATAAGAGATAACGGAGCTATTCCAGCTACTATAGCTATAATAGATGGTGTATTAAAAGTTGGTCTTACTACTGAAGAAATAGAATTATTAGGAACTAGCAAAAATGTTGTTAAAGCTAGTAGAAGAGACTTACCATTTATAATATCAAAAAAATTAACAGGAGCTACTACAGTTGCTACTACTATGATATTAGCTAACTTAGCAGGTGTTAAAATATTTGCTACAGGTGGTATAGGTGGAGTTCATAGAGGAGCTCAAGAAACTTTCGATATATCAGCTGATTTACAAGAATTAGCTAACACTGATGTTGCTGTTATATGCGCAGGAGCTAAATCTATATTAGATATAGGATTAACTTTAGAGTACTTAGAAACTAACGGAGTTCCAGTTATAGGATTTGGTACAGATGAAATGCCTGCATTCTATACAAGAAAAAGTGGATTCGGTGTTGATTACAAAGTAGATTCTTCTATGGAAGTTGCTGAAGCTTTAAAAGCTAAATGGGACTTAAACTTAAAAGGTGGTATGGTTATAGGTAATCCAATACCAGAAGAATTCGAAATGGATTACGATATGATAACTAATGCTATAGAATCTGCTTTAAAAGAAGCTGAAGATAAAAACATAGGCGGTAAAAATGTTACTCCATTCTTATTAGATAAAGTTAAAACTATAACTGAAGGTAAGAGTTTAGATGCTAACATAGAATTAGTTTATAACAACGCTAAAGTTGCAGCTCAAATAGCTAAAGATTTATCTGATTTAAGCAACAACTAATCCATTTGTATTAATTTATAGTCAGCTAATAATTAATAATAATGAAAAATTAGTTTATATAAAAAAGTATCTAGGAAATAAAATATTTCTTAGATACTTTTTTTTAGTCTTCTTTTAAGTTAGGTACTACTTTTTTGATTTCTTCAATCTGATGCCATGTTTTTTCTAGATTATTTTGACTTATATATTCTTTAACACTACTTAACGATGTAAATTCCTTAACTGCTAAATCATCTTCTTCATCAATAAATCTTAAAACAAACATAAGTTTACCTTACTTTCCACAACACTTTTTGTATTTTTTACCACTTCCACATGGGCAAGCGTCATTTCTTCCTATTTTATCTTCTTTAACTATTGTCTTAGAATTTTTGTGTGCTTTTTGTATTTCTTTTCTTGCTTCAACTGATAATATATCATTCCATCCTGGTAAGTTATATAACCAATGAGCTTCAACAGCTACCATGTTGTAGTATAATTTTTCAACATCTATTTCTAACTTTATTTCACTATCAGCTTCTATAGTTTCTAAAGTTATATCTTCTTTTAAACTTTCGCTTATTCCATCTATGAATCCCATGAAGTATTCAACTGAAGTGTTATGAGCAGCAGCTAAATCGCTAACTTTTCCTTCTATAACAAACATCTTCTTATTTAAAAGTTCATTGTATATTTCAGCTTCAACTTTTAAATACTCTTCCCAAAACTTCACTTCTGCTTCTTGATTTTCGTGATTATCACTTAAATTTCTCCATTCAGTATATAAACTCATACCTTTTCCTCCTATAATATATCTTTTTATTTATAGTATAAATTTTTAAATTTATTTTCAATATTCTCGTATTATACCATAATTTCTTAGATTAACTCTTCTATTATATCACAATTAAATAATTCTTTTAATACTTTTATAGCATACTCTTGGTCTATAAAAAAAGGGCTTGATGCTATTGTTATTACTTTCGCTTTAGCTATAAGTTCTTTTATCTTATTGATCCTTAAATCATACGAAATATAGCTCATATCTTCAGAGAATATATCTAAATCAATGTCTAATACAAATTCTCCCTCTATATCTAATTCAAATCCATATGAACTGTCTATTATAATTACTTCTGAGAATATATTGTGCTTTAATGCAGGTTGAATAAAGTTCCCTACATTAAGTACATCATTAGTATATCTAAATACATCATCTATATTCTTCATATCAACATTATAATTTTCTGGTTCTCTCATATCCTTATGTTGATCTATATGAACCAATTTACATCCTTTTGTGAACTTATCATTTTTAAGACTCTTTATCCAAAAATAAAGAGCATGATTATGATTATCAAATATATAAATATCCTTATTATTAAGGTGATATTCAACCATATTTTTTAATCCTTTTGCTTTTATCTCTATATCTTCATCTATTTCATTAAATACTATATGTTCCCCAACACATACATCTTCTAATGTTCCTTCTATTAACTTAGGTACATATATTTTTTTATTTTCTCTTTCTTCATAAGAAAATATATTATTTCCAGTTGGTTTATCTATGTAAAATCCTATATATTTATTCATATATTCTCCTTTAAATTATTTTTTGTATAACTTATTATACTATATTGTTTATTTATTTTTTAAAATAAATGGCTACCTATTTATATCCTTACAAAAATGTAATTAAACTATAGTCTTACTGTAAGGCTTTTTTAATTTTTAATATTATAATAAGTACATAGGGAAAACATTTAAGATTTATTTAAGATTTAAATCATAATAGTTTAAGTTTGAGATTTTATAATAAGTTCATAAGATAAATATTAAGGAGGAATTACAATGACAAATTTAACACTAGCAATTATAATATTATTTCCGTTCGCATTAACATTTTTAGCTTATTTCTTAACAGATGGATTATTAACAGATAAAGATTGTCAGGAAGATGATATGCAAATAGACTACTTTGATGCTTTAGATTTAACTTCTATATATAATTAAGTTTTAATTTTAGGAGAATTTAGAATGGTAAATTTAATATTAGCAATGTATATAAAAAATACAGCGCAAATTTTAATTTGCGCTGTATTTTTTTATGCCCATTTTTATATAACCATCTTAAATTTATTTCTCTTTTTTAATTAAATAAATCCCACGGATATTCATTCGGTGGTTCACAAACAAATTCCATTTTTTCCTTTGTTGTTGGGTGTTCTATTTCTATTTTATAAGACCAAAGTGATATTTGTTGTCCTACTTTATTTACATCTTGTCCATATCTTTGATCTCCAAATAACGGATGCTTCCTACTTGAAAATTGAACTCTTATTTGATGAGATCTACCTGTCTTTAAATCTATCTCAACAAGACTAAATCCATTTTTTTTTGTCTAAAGTTTTATAACTTAACTCTGCATTTTTAGCTTCTTTGTGATTTTTATTAACTACACTAACCATGTTAGTTTTTTTATTTTTATAAAGATAATCTTTTAAAGTATCCTCTGGCTTATTCATATTTCCATGTATTATAGCTCTATAAGTCTTTTTAAAAGTTTTGTTTCTTACTTGTTCAGATAATCTTGATGCTGCTTTAGATGTTTTTGCAAACACCATAGCTCCACCTACGGGTCTATCTAGTCTATGTATAAGACCTATATATACATTACCTGGTTTGTTATACTTTTCTTTTACATACTGTTTTAAAAGATTAACCATATCTTTATCATTAGTGTCGTCACCTTGAGATAATATATTTACAGGTTTCTCTACAACTAATAAATGATTATCTTCGTATATAACTTTAATCATTACTTAGACTCCCATCTTCCAAATATACCACATGGAAGCACTTTTCCATCTCTTGAAGTCGGTATTCCTATTTCTCCTCCGTACACTTTTCCACCTTTTGCCTTTTTAACTACTGTAGCATCTAATATATGCTCAAGAATTATTGGAGATAATCCTGTAGTATATGAGTTTATTAAGAAGAATAATGGCTCATCTGATAATACTTTTGTACATAATTCAACTAATCCATATAGTTTTTCTTCTATTTGCCATACTTCACCTTTTGGTCCTCTTCCGTAAGAAGGTGGGTCCATTATTATAGCATCATACTTATTACCTCTTCTTACTTCTCTTTCAACAAACTTAACAACATCATCAACTATAAATCTTACTTTTCTATCTCCAAGACCTGATGTTTGTATATTTTCTTTAGCCCAAGTTACCATCCCTTTAGAAGCGTCTACATGGCATACTTCTGCTCCTGCTGCTGCACAAGCTACTGTTGCTCCACCAGTATATGCAAAAAGGTTTAATACTTTTATTGGTCTCTTTGCGTTTTCTATTTTATCCATAGCCCAATCCCAGTTAGCCGCTTGCTCTGGGAATAAACCTGTATGTTTAAATCCAGTTGGACTTATATTGAACTTTAAATTTTTGTAGCTTATCACCCATTTTTCAGGATATTTCTTTTTATGCTCCCATTGACCTCCACCTCTAGCACTTCTGTGGTAGTGTCCATGAGGATTTTTCCATAATGCCCATTCAGATTGCATTGGCCACATTATTTGTGGATCTGGCCTTCTAAGAACATAATCTCCCCATCTTTCTAATTTTTCTCCGTTACCCATATCTATAAGTTCATATTCTTTCCATTTATCTGCTAATAATAACATTGCTGCCCTCCTAAATTAATTACTCTCAATTTATGTATTATATCATATAATTACCTATATTTTCGGTATTTTCCATACTTTATATACTTTACTTTTCATTATGTTTTTTATTATTTATAATTTATTAATTTTTATTATTTATTAACTATATATAAGTCTTTAGCATATTATATTTTAATTGATTTTTTAAATATGAGAGGGGGTATTTACTATGGATATGTCGCAAAATAATCCTAGCTGTATATATAACTTATTGCGTACACAGTTTAATGAATCTATCGGACATGAAAACTTCTTTTACTATGACCTTCAATATCCATCTTTTTTTAATATGAATAATGATTACTTCTACATTATGCCAACTTACTTAGATAATATAAATTCAACTATAAAATTAGATGTTGATACATTTGTTAAGGGTCTTCAAGAGGAAGAAAGAGAGTATAATCAAGTTGCCAAACAAAATAATACACCTTTTAGAGTCTATAAAGCTAAATCAACATTTGCTGTTTCATTTAGTAAAAATCATATTTTAAGCGTTCCTTTAAGCCTTCTTGGTTTAATAGATTCAAAAGAAACTATTTATAATTTTTTATATAATTATAATTACGATTTACTTACAGGTAATGAATTTTTTATAAAAGATGTTTTTAATGAGGGCGTTAATTATATTGAAGTTATCACTAATTATGTAAAATATAAAATAAATCAGGATCCAGGAATTTATTATCCTGAAATTGATATTGAAATTCCAGATGATCAAGCATTTTATCTAGCTGAAGATGGTATAGTTATCTACTTTGGTGTTGATGAAATAGCTCCAAGTGAATATGGTATAGTTAAATTTAAGATGATGTTTAGCAAGTTTGCACCTTATATAAATCCTCGCTTTTATTGTACCGAGCCTCAGACACCAGGCCCTGTTCCTAGACCAAGAAATAGACATTATAAGAGATTTTAAAATAAAAGGTATGAAGTTATAATTAACTTCATACCTTTTTTAATAAATTTTTTA
>NZ_HG529413.1 GCF_000499525.1 Faecalimicrobium dakarense
GGTCTAGATTCTTCTACTCTATTAACTATATCTGCATCTATTCCATAAAGTGCTCTGTATTGTACGGGTTATATCTCTATTTTATAGTTCATATTTTTTGTATATATAATTAAATCTTTTCTATTTTTCATATTTAGCTTAGATAAAATACTTGTTACATGTTTTTTTATTGTATGCTCTGTAATATATAATTTCTTTGCTATATCTTTATTACTAAAACCTTCTTTAACTTTCTCTAAAACTTCTTTTTCTCTATATGTTAAAATATCTAATTTATCTTCATCTTTACTGTATATTACATCTTGAAGTAATTCTGTATCGTAATGTTTTTTACCCTTTAATACAGTTTTAATTATATAGACAAGTTCCTCCTTTTCAGGAACATCAGTTATATATCCTTCTATCCCATTTTTCATTGATCTTAAAATCATATTTTTATTACTATTTTTATCAAAAATTAATATTTTGATATTATTAGAATCATTTTTTATTAAAGCTATTTCATCCATTACATCACTTTCTGCATGTATTAGCATAAATTCTACTTTAGATAAATCTATGTCTTTAACTTCTCTTAAATTTTTTATTCCTCTAAAATTATAACCTTCAATTTTATTGCTGAATAATGTTTCTAGTGCATCTATAACTAAAAACATTCTAGACACTATTAATACTTCCATGACTCGACTCCCTATACAAAATATTTATTTTGCATAAAAAACTTCTTTTTATACAAAATAAAAGAAGCCGGTTGCACTACTAACTCCATATATCCCAAGTGCCCAAATACAGAATATACTTCTTCGTTTCTTTATAGTAATATTATATCATATACAGCAGTATATTACATTAACTCTTAAATATTTTGCTTGTCAAAATATTTTAAATTTTAATAAAATAATTGCGCTATATACCACTCGTATTGCATCTATTTAATATTTGAAACTTAATTTTTACAAAATTTATATAATGAAAAAATAACCTCCTTTGGTTGAATGAAAGTAATGACAAATCCATCATAAAGAGGTTATTTTTTATGAATTTTTTAATCTACTAATAATGATACTAAATTTATTAAACAATTCTAAGAATTTAAAATGTTGTATAACTGAACTTCAAAATGATATTAATATATAGTCTAAATATGCTCCTAGCTTAGCTAAATTTTTCACCTCTATTTTCTTATCCTTAAGTTCATTACACCTTTTAAGTATTATTTAACATATTCACCTTTAACTATAAGTCTATGGCTACCTATAAATTTAGGTGTACAAGTTACTAAAGTTATTTCCTTTTTTTCTGTCGAATCTATTACACTAACTTCCTCTGGTTCAACAACTTCTATATTACTTACTTTATACCTATATATTTTTCCTTTCGATTCTACTTTTATCTCATCATTTTTCTCTAATTTATCTAAATTTGATAAAAATTTATTGCTTGTATAGTTCCTATGTCCTGCTATTGCGAAATTGCCCTCTTCACCAGGCATAACTGACCCCTCAAAATGTCCAACTGAACTTTTTAATGTTTCCTTGTCTGTTCCTGTTTTTACAACTACTTCTAAATCGATTTTGGGTATATTTAATATCCCTACTATATTTTCTATATAAGGTTCAGTTCTATCTATTTCCTCATATTTAGTACTTTTTTTATATTTCTCCACTACTTTATTATTTTTTTGAGATATATTATAATTTGTATATATAACTACTGATATGATTAATAACCCCACTGCTATAAATATTTTACCTATAGTTCTTCTCATTTTATCACCTTGAGTTCTAATCTTTATAATAAAAGAAAATTAATCCTGATAATAATATTAATTCAACCGCGATAATCTTAGGATTAGATAAGAATTTAATTAAATATCCCAACTTAGGTATACTAAATTTAACTTCACCTATTATATTATCTTCTATTAATTCATCTGCATCATTCACATTATTATTATCACCTTTTGTAATATATCCTTCATTTGTTTCTTCTATTATTCTATGTGTTATTATCACACCTTCATTATCTCTAAAAATTACTACGTCATTTACTTTTATATCTGTTTTATTTTTATGTTTTATTATTACTAAATCACCTGGATAAAATTCTGGTTCCATACTTCCAGATAGTACTGTATAACTTCTATATCCAATTAATTCAAATAACTTATCTGATTTAGTTGTTAGTAGGTTTAGCACTAATACTACCAGTACAAATATAACCATACTATTTAATATTTTAGATATATCAAATTTCTTTTTTTCTGTTTTTTTTGATTCCACCTTAATTCTCCTTAACTAAATAAAAGTGCTATCTTTGAAGACACCACTTTTATATTTATAATTACACATCTATATTTTCATTAGATATTTCTATTGTCACAGGTTGACTTGGTATACTTACATCTTGCTTTGGTTCACTTGATCCTTCTATCTCTTCTTTGGGTGGTTCTACTTCTTCTGGTTCACTTGGTTCTTCTATACTTTCCTTTGGTGGTTCTACTTCTTCTGGTTTATTTGGTGCTTCTATATCTTCCTTTGGTGGTTCTACTTCTTCTGGTTTATTTGGTGCTTCTATATCTTCCTTTGGTGGTTCTACTTCCTCTGGTTTATTCGGTTCTTCTGTCTCTTCTTTTGGTAGCTCTACTTCTTCATTTTTAGCCATATTAATAACTAAATCACATAATACTTCCTTTGTATCAGTAAACCAAGAATAAGTTATCATGCTTTGTGTAAATCCTATAACTAATGCTAGAAATAAACTACACATAGTAGGTTTCATAACTTTTTTTATATTGTTTTCTTTTACTCTTCTTAATCTACCCATGGTGTTTACCTCCTTTGATTTTTGATGTTTTTTTATTTAGCACCATACCTGTACCTACTACTATAGTTCCTAAAATTAATAAACTTGATGAATTTATTACGCCTCCGGTTTGTGGCAATTTATCTATATTATCAGTCGTTCCTCCTATATTAGAACAAGATTCTCCGTTGTTGTCTCCTCCAGATCCTCCGTTGTTGTCTCCTCCAGATCCTCCGTTGTTGTCTCCTCCAGATTCTCCATTGTTGTCCCCTCCAGATTCTCCATTGTTGTCTCCTCCAGATTCTCCATTGTTGTCTCCTCCAGATTCTCCGTTGTTGTCTCCTTCAGATCCTCCGTTGTTGTCTCCTTCAGATCCTCCGTTGTTGTCTCCTCCAGATCCTCCGTTGTTGTCTCCTCCAGATCCTCCGTTGTTGTCAACTTTATATGCAACGCCTATACTAAATATATTTTCAAGGTACTGTGCATCATTACTCATTATTCCATCCATATCTATAGTCATATTTAGAAGTTCTTTGTTGTTAGACTTTATACTTATTTCTTGTGATAAAACTATCCCTTTTTCATGTATAAGATTATCTAACTTATCTTTAAATAATATATTATCTTTGTACATCAACTTTACTGTACTATTTTTAGATAATTCTTTAAACTGTTTACTATTTACATTTAATATCTGATTTGTTTTCAAATCTTTAGATGATTTTAATTGTATATATAATCTATCTATTTTTACATTATCTTTTTTATTATTTGTTATATAAAAACTCTTTGATTCTACTCTGCCTGGGTACCATATACCATCCTCATTAGTAAATACATTCTCTATTGATATATCTTGATTGTTGTTAGCATAGGAACTAGGTGACATAATAGATATAAAAGTTATTATTATTAATACTTCAATTACTTTTTTACTTAGCTTCATTATATACTCATCTCACTTTTATATTAAATAACGCATTCTAATATAAGAATGCGCTTAAATACTATTATTTCTCATTTATTAAACTTAATTATATTAATTATTTTTCTTTATTTGAGTAGCTGTTATTTTAATAGGTTCCATATTTTTTCCTGGTGCGAACTCAGAAAACTCATTACTGTCTCCATAGGCATCTTTACTTAACATGTTTTCATTAACTTTTACTACTATCTCAAATTGACCTGTTTCACCTTTGCTAAGATTTTCTATTTTTTCTAATCCAGGTGTAGTTATTTCATAATTTTCTGTTCCATTTGTTTGTTTTCCGCCTTCTACTTTTAATTCTCTGTCAAGATTTGTTTCACCTCTGCCTTTGTCTCCATTTTTTACTGTTACAATTTTAGTAAGTATATCTCCTGGTGCTAATGCGTCCCATCTATTATCACCTTGAGAGTATGCATTTAGTCCATCAGATTTCCAGTCGCTTTCTTCTACCTCTAAACCTATACCTCCTGTAACTATAACTAATTCTGATGTTACTGTTTCTTCATTTGTAAACCAAGCCTTCGTTCCTACAAAAGTTCCTCCTACTAGTAATGTTGCTGCTAAAGCGTACGCTATCGTTTTGTTCTTCTTCACTTTATCTTCATCCCCCAGTTAAATATATATTTATTTTCTATATAAATACATTGTATACTCATAGATAATATAAATATATTATCTAACATTCCCATTTTCACTTACACCACACAGTTACTATTTTTATCTATTTGTGTATTACAAACTCTACTTTTTGGTATACTCTATCATATACTTTAGTATAATTTAAATAATATTAAGCAAAAAAAGAGGTTAGTTTGCACTAACCTCTTAAAA
>NZ_HG529414.1 GCF_000499525.1 Faecalimicrobium dakarense
GGGTCTAGATTCTTCTACTCTATTAACTATATCTGCATCTATTCCATTTGATTTTAATAGTTTAGCTGTTCCTTCTGTAGCAACAAAAGTATATCCTAATTCTTTCATATCTTTTGCTATTTCCATAAATTCATCTTTATCATAGTTATTTATAGTAGCAAGTACCACACCTCTCTTGTCAGACATAGTTTTTCCTGCTGCTATAAATCCTTTGTATAATGCTTCTTCCAAGTTTTCTCCTACACCTAAAACTTCTCCTGTAGATTTCATTTCCGGTCCTAGACTTATATCAACTCTAGCAAGTTTTGACATTGAGAATACTGGAACCTTAACTGATACTAATTTAGGCTCTTTATAAACTCCTGTTCCATATCCCATATCTACTAATTTTTCACCTAGCATACATCTAGTAGCTAAATCCACTATAGGCACATTACTTACCTTACTTATGTATGGAACTGTTCTACTTGCTCTTGGGTTAACCTCTATTATGTATAGTTCATTTTGGAATTCTATAAATTGTATATTAACCATTCCAAGTACGTTAAGCTCTAATGCAATTCTTTTAGTGTAATCTAATATTTTAGCTTTTATTTCATCACTTACATTTTGGCTAGGATACATAGTTATACTATCTCCAGAGTGAACTCCAGCTCTCTCTAAATGTTCCATTATTCCAGGTATTAATATATTTTCTCCATCGCATATTGCATCAACTTCTATTTCTCTACCTGTTAAGTACTTATCTATAAGTACAGGGTTTTTCTTATCTCTTTTAAATGCATCGCCTAAGTATGTAGCTAACTTAGTTTCATCATAAGTTATTTCCATACCTTGACCTCCAAGTACATAAGATGGTCTAACAAGGACTGGGTAACCTAACTTCTTAGCTTCTTCAATACCTTCTTCAACTGACCATATAGCCTTACCTTTTGGTCTATTTATATCTAATTTTTCTAATAATTCTTCGAATTTTTCTCTATCTTCTGCTGCATCTATATCTACAAAGTCTGTTCCTAATATTTTTATTTTCTTTTCATCTAAGAACTTAGCTAATTTTATAGCTGTTTGACCACCAAACTGAAGTATTACTCCATCTGGATTTTCTTTTTCTATTATATTTAATACTTCTTCTTCTGTTAATGGCTCGAAGTATAATTTATCTGATGTATCAAAATCTGTACTTACTGTTTCTGGGTTATTGTTTATTATTATTGTTTCTATTCCTTGTGCTCTTAAAGATTTTACACAGTGAACTGAACAGTAATCAAACTCTATACCTTGACCTATTCTTATAGGACCAGAACCAAGTACTATAACTTTCTTTTTATCACTTATTTCTACTTCGTCATATTGCTCATACGTTGAGTAGTAGTATGGAGATAATGCATCAAACTCTCCTCCACAAGTATCAACCATTTTATAAGCTGGTTGTATGTTGTATAACTTTCTTAATTCACATAATCTTTCCGGGCTTATTTTCATTAAGTCAGCTATACCTTTATCAGAAAATCCTTTTTTCTTTAACTCTAATACATAATCTTTATTTAAGTCTTCAATTTTCATTCCCTTTAGTTTTTCTTCTTGCTCTACTATCCATTTGAATTTATTTATAAACCACTTATCTACTCCAGTGATTTGTTCTATCATTTCTATTTTGTAGCCTCTTCTTATCATTTCAGCTAAGTCAAATAGTCTTTCATCATCAGGAACTACTACACTAGCCTTTAATTCTTCTATACTTTTTTCTTCTGATGGTGCATGAACTAAAGAGTACTTTCCTATTTCAAGAGATCTTATTCCTTTAAGTATGGCAGCTTCAAAGTTACTTCCTATACTCATTATTTCTCCTGTTGCCATCATTTTTGTTCCTAATTTTCTATTAGCTTGCTTGAACTTATCAAATGGCCATTTTGGTATTTTAACTACAACGTAGTCAAGTGTAGGTTCAAAACATGCATAAGTTTTCTTAGTTACTGCATTTTCTATTTCATCTAATGTATATCCTAGAGCAATTTTTGCTCCAACTTTAGCTATCGGATAACCTGTGGCTTTTGATGCAAGAGCTGATGATCTAGAAACTCTTGGATTTATTTCTATTATTGCATATTCTAAGCTTGTTGGATTTAAAGCTATCTGTACATTACATCCACCTTTAACCTCTATTGCATTTATTATATCTATAGATGCTTTTCTAAGCATTTGATATTCTTTATCACTTAAAGTCTGGCTTGGTGCTACAACTATACTATCACCTGTATGTACTCCAACAGGATCTATATTTTCCATATTACATACAGTTATACAGTTTCCATTTCCATCTCTTATTACTTCATATTCGATTTCTTTCCATCCCTTTATGCTCTTTTCAAGTAAAACTTGGCTAACTGGACTTAATTGTAATCCCTGAGTAAGTATTTCTGTCAACTCTTCTACAGTTTCAGCTATACCTCCACCAGTTCCACCTAATGTGTATGCAGGTCTTACAACTACTGGATATCCTATCTTGTCCGCAAATAATAAACCATCTTCTAAATTAGTTACTATATCACTAACTACAACTGGTTGGTTTATTTGTCTCATTACTTCTCTAAATGTGTCTCTATCTTCACCTTTTTTGATAGATTCTACTGAAGTACCTATTATTTGTACATTATATTTTTCTAATATTCCAGCATCATGAAGTTCAACAGCTAAGTTAAGTCCTGTTTGACCACCCATTCCTGCTAATAAACTATCTGGTCTTTCTTTTTCTATTATTTTTTCTATAAACTCGATTGTTAATGGTTCTATATATATTTTATCTGCTACTTCTTTATCAGTCATTATAGTAGCAGGATTACTATTTACTAATACAACTTCTACTCCCTCTTCTTTAAGAGCTTGGCAAGCTTGTGTTCCAGAGTAATCAAACTCTGCTGCTTGCCCTATTATTATAGGTCCTGAACCTAATACTAAAGTCTTTTTTATACTATCTATTTTAGGCATAATCTTTCTCCTTATCTAATACACGATTTTTAACTCTTTTAGCAACATACGTAGTTGTTGGCGATATGAGCAAATCGAATTTTATTATATTAATTTTAAGAACTTGTCGAATATATAATCGTTGTCTTTTGGTCCTGGACAAGCTTCTGGATGATATTGAACGCTGTATATAGGTAATTCTTTGTGTCTCATTCCTTCTACAGTGTTATCATTTAAGTTTACATGAGTAACTTCCATGTTTTCTGGCATTTGTGATACATAGTAGCCATGATTTTGAGACGTTATAAATATCTTATTTTCTTCTAAATCTTTAACTGGGTGATTTCCACCTCTGTGTCCAAACTTTAATTTAGATGTCTTACCACCTAATGTTAAAGCTAGTAATTGGTGTCCTAAACATATTCCAGCTATTGGTTTTTTACCAACTAATTCTTTTATATTTTCTATAACATCTTCTAAATCTTCTGGATCTCCAGGTCCATTTGATAAGAATATTAAATCAGGGTTTATTCCTAATATTTCTTCTGCTTTAGTAGTAGCAGGGAATACTGTTATATCACAATTTCTTTCTTTAAAAGATCTTAGTATGTTTTGCTTAACTCCAAAGTCCATAACAGCAACCTTAGTTCCCTCACCTTTTATATGTTCAATTTCTTTTCTAGTTACAGTTTTTACTGCTTGTGTATTAGAGAAAGAGTCTAATTTAGACTTCACATCTTCTAAAGATGCATTTTCTAAAGTTATTATCCCTTTCATAGTTCCATTATTTCTTAATATCTTTGTTAAAGCTCTTGTATCTATACCTTCAAGACCAATAACTTTGTTTTGCTTTAAGTATGTATCTATATCCATTTCGCATCTAAAGTTATTAGGTGCGTCACTTTTTTCTCTTACTATAAATCCTTTTACATGCACTCCCTTTGATTCTACATCTTCAAGATTTATTCCATAGTTACCTATAAGTGGGTAAGTCATTGTCACTATTTGACCATAGTATGATGGATCTGTTAATACTTCCCCATATCCTGTCATTGAAGTATTGAATACTACTTCTCCTACGCTATCCTCTAAATAACCGAAAGCTTTACCTTCAAATACTGTTCCGTCTTGTAATATTAATTTCCCCTTCATATGACCTACCTCCTAAGCATTCTCTATTTCATTTACTATACTTATTGCAGCTATCTTTGGATTTTCTGCTTTAGTTATAGGTCTTCCAACTACTAAGTAGTGAGCACCTTTATTTATTGCATCAGCTGGAGTAACAACTCTTTTTTGATCTCCTGCTTCAGAACTAGCAGGTCTTATACCTGGACATACTGTTACAAAGTCAGAACCACAAGCTTCAACTATTTTATCTACTTCTTGAGCTGAACAAACTATTCCATCTATTCCAGATTCTTTAGCTAACTTAGCTCTCTTTATAGCTAACTCTTCAGTAGTCATGTTACATCCTATATCAGATAAATCTTTATCGCTTAATGAAGTTAAAACAGTAACTCCTACTATTATAGGTTTTTCTATATTTAACTTCTCTGCTTCTTCTTTAGCAGCTAAAGCACATTGTCTCATACCTTCCATATCAGATACATGTATTGTCATTAACCATACTTTATCTCTTACTGCTGCTCTTACTGCACTTTGCATTGTATTTGGTATATCATGGAATTTAAGATCTAAGAATATTTTCTTCCCTTTTTCATTTAAATAATCTACTGTTTTCCCTCTAGTTGCTACGTATTGCTCTAAACCAACTTTAAATATATCTACACTATCTTCTAGCTTATCTATCAGTTCCTTAGCTTTATCAAATTCATTAGTATCAATTGCAACTATTAATTTTTCTTTTCCATTTCTCATTGTAATTTCTCCTTTTTTAATAAAGCCCAAAATTCACTCTGTTCATATCGCCAACGACTTCATCCGTTGCTAAAAAAAATCCTTACACCAAAAAGAGGTATAAGGATTTTATCTATACAGATATCTTTCCCAGCCTCTCGGGACTAGTTTAAAAGACTTTATTATATTTTTATTTTATATTTTTATTAAAAAATTTCATTAAAAAACCTCTAACTAATCCAGCTAGAGGTTGTAAATACAAATTTAAATAATTGTTTATACATAACCTTTTTAGCCTCTCTGGACTACTTTCAAGGAATTTTATTGTTAGTTTTAATTGCTTCATATCCTCTCTGGGACATTTTAAAGCTTTATCTTTGTATACAATTATCACACTTATTCCTTTTTATGTCAACTGTTCTTTCAATTATTCTTTATATTTTATAATAACTATATTATTGTTGTTTTAAAGTAACTGTCATGAAATAATCTTTACCCATTTTCTTCTTAGCTTTTGTTTTTTCATAACTTACGTCTATTCCATATTTATCACATGCTATATCAAAATGCCTAAGAGCTACTCCCATACTTATCTTGCTCATATTTTCAATAGCCTTTTTTTGTCTTTCTTCATAGATATATAATTCATCTTGCTTATTATAAAACATCCATGGTTGGCAATTTTTTATAGAAGGTGATAGTCTTACTGCATTTAAAACTTTAATCCATTTTCTATCTAATTTTCTAGCTATATGTTTTATACGTTTTCTGTCTATTTTTGAATCTTCATCTATAGATTTAAATAATCTTTCATTTCTTTCAGGGTATCCAAAAGCTATTATGGAAACTGGTTCTTCTAAATTCTGCTCTAAGTTTTCTTCATCTTCTTCACAATCGTTTGCTTCGTCTAATTCAATAAACTCTAATATATCTTCTCTTTTTAATTTACATTCTAGCCAACAAGTAGCTATCCCCAAACTAGTTAATTTTAAAACTACGCTTTCCATGGCAAATCCTATATTTTGTAAGTAATCATCTCCCTTATTTGATGTTACAACAATATAGTGAGGTGCTTTTATACTACATTTTTTACCCATTAGGAAGTGAATTAAATGTCCCCTATCTACAACATGTGCTTTTATATTTAACTCTTTATTTATATATTTTATCTCTGAACAGGCTTTCTTAACTTCATCCATTAGAGATTCTTTTATTACATTATTAGAAAAACTTTTTATAGATTTTCTATAAAAAATTGCATCATATATTTCCATTTACTTCCTCCTAATTAATTTCCTTCTATATAAAATTTATCTTTTATATTCTATATTTTTAATTTTTAGATAAATATATTTTTATATAAATTTATACATATTCTATTATAAGTTTTTTTGCTTTTTTTGCCTACTTTTAAACTAAAAATACTTCTAAAATACGACATTTTTCTATACTAATTTTTATTTTTATGCTTTATTTAATCTTATTAATATAGTCTTTCCTATAATAGGTTTTCTTTAATGTTTTTTTAATAGATATTTTGGTATAAATTTACATATATTTTTTATTTATTAGTATTTTTATATTAGATTTGTAATAAAATATAATTAGAGCTTTATTAAGTATATTAATAAGTAATTTAAGGAGGTTAAATTTATGGAATTTCAAAGAAATTTAGATGAATATGCTAAGTTAGCAGTAAAAGTTGGAGTTAATATCCAACCTGGGCAAACTCTACTTGTTAGATCTCCTCTAGAGTGTGCTCCTTTTGTAAGAAAAGTTTCAGAATATGCCTATAAATGTGGAGCTAAAAATGTACATATCGAGTGGTCAGATGAAGAATGTACTTTAATAAAATATTTAAATGCACCTGAAGAAACGTTTAATGAGTTTCCAAAATGGACAGCTGAACAATACGTAGATATAGCAAAAGAAGGGGGAGCATTTTTAACTATTTATGCTCAAAATCCTGATTTATTAAAAGATGTTGATCCTCAGAGAGTTGCAAACTTTCAAAAAGCTTCTGCTATAGCTTTAAAGGAGTGGAGATCTTATACTTTATCTGATAAGTGTAAATGGAGTATAGTTTCTGTTCCAACTGAATCTTGGGCTAAAAAAGTATTCCCTGATGTAGATTCAAAAGAAGCTGTAGAAAAGTTATGGGATGCTATATTTAAGTGTTCAAGAGTTGACGGGCAAGATGCTGTTGAAGCTTGGGCTAAACACAACGCAGATTTAAAATTAAGAATGAATTTCTTAAATGATAAAAACTTTAAGACTTTAAAGTATAAATCTTCTAAAACTGATCTTACTTTAGATTTACCTGAAGGTCATATATGGTTAAGTGGAGCTTCTGAGGACCCAACTGGTGTAGAATTTAATGCTAATATGCCAACTGAAGAAGTTTTCTCTATGCCTCATAAATTTAAAGTAAATGGAGTTGTTCATAGTACTAAACCACTAGTTTATGGTGGGAATGTTATAGATAATTTTGCTTTAACTTTCAAAGATGGTAAAATAGTAGATTTCACTGCCCAAAAAGGTGAAGAAACATTAGGAAAACTTATAGACACAGATGAAGGTTCTCATTATTTAGGAGAGGTTGCATTAGTTCCATTTAAATCTCCTATATCAGATACTAATATAGTATTTTACAATACTTTATATGATGAAAATGCATCTTGCCACTTTGCACTTGGTTCTGCATATAGAACTTGTATAAAAGATGGAGATGAATTAAAAGATGATGAACTAGATAATCATGGTGTAAATAATAGTTTAACTCATGTTGACTTTATGATTGGGTCATCAGATTTAGATATAGTTGGTATAACTCACGATGGAGAAAAAGTTCAAGTATTTAAAGACGGAAACTGGGCTTTTTAGTAAAATTTTTTCATTATAAATAAAAAAGG
>NZ_HG529415.1 GCF_000499525.1 Faecalimicrobium dakarense
TTTTTAATTCACACCGTATATTCAATATTTTACCAAAAAAAATTATAAATTAATAGTCTTTTAATATTAACCTTTAAGTTCTACAATTAAATCATAAATAAGATTAAAAAACACCACTACATAAGAGGTCAAAGGTATAACTTTAAATGAATTAATTTACTAATTTCTTCCGAGTATTTACTTGGAGCTAATTAAATACAGATTAAATATTGGAGGATTGTACTTATGGAATTAAAAATAACTTCTAAAAAAATTGAATTAACTGATGCTATAAAATCAAAGATAGAAAATACATTTATGAAACTAGAAAAGTATATAAATGATGACACAGATATTCACGTTAAGATTGATGTTAAGAAGAAAAATCAAAAGATTGAAGCAACAATATTCACTAAAAGTGGTACAATTCTTAGAGCTGAAGATTCAGAGGAAAGTCTATATTCTGCAATAGATATAGTTTGTGATAAGCTTTATAAGCAAATTAGAAAATTAAAAACTCAACTATCTAGAAAAAATAGAAAAAATGAAAGTATAAGATTTGATAATATAGAAGATAACATAGTTTATGATATAGAAGAAGAAAATAATATAAAGAGAAGAAAGAAATTTATACTAGATAAACCAATGACAGCAGAAGATGCTATTGTGCAAATGGATTTATTAGGTCACAACTTCTTTATTTTTAGAGATTTAGATACTGAAGATGTAAGCATAGTATATAAAAGACATGACGGTTATGGACTAATCGAGCAATTCTAATTGCTTAATATATGAAAAAAGGTATTATCTATTAATGATTAAGTTCATTTTGAGATAATACCTTTTTAATGTTGACGACAAATTTTTTTATATGAATTAACCTATATAGTATAGACTAATTTCTATCTAATAACTTTATACTTCTATTATATATAAATAATTGCATTTAGTAAATTTATTATTTCTTATAATTTACTTCTGTCCAGTCTATTTTTTCCATATATTCCTTTACTAATTCATGGCACATATCTGGATGTATAGTTTCTTTTGTAGATATAGTTATTGAAGACATAGATATAGCATACTTAACAGTGTCTACTAAATCAATATTATTCATGTATCCACTAGCTATTCCAGCAACAAAAGAATCTCCTGCTCCTGTAACATTTACTACTTCTACATCGTTAGCTTTTATTTTTCCTTCTTCTTTTCCGTTATTATAGTATATACCATCTTCATCTAATGTTATAAACACATTTTTGATTCCTAAATCTATAAAATGCTGTCCCGCTCTTCTTAAATCTTCATCATTTTTTATCTTAAATCCACACATTATTTCAGCCTCATATCTATTTGGTTTTATTGTATGGAAATCTTTGATTAAATGTTTCACATTTTTCGCTTTAGCAGCAGACACTGGGTCTAGAATAAAATTAGTATTACCTTTGAAAGTCTTTATTATATACTCTACTATATCAGGTCTATCTGAATCTAGTATCATATACTCTGAATTTTTTATTATCTCTGATTTTGAATCTATAAAGTCTGTAGTAAACATATCTATTATTTTCATATCTACTACGGCAGATACCATTTCACCTTGCTCATCTAAAATGGCCATATAAGTTGGTGTGCTAGCATTTTTTACTATTAAAGAATCACTCATGTCGTAATTCATCACTTTAGAATGTTCTATCATTCTAGTTCCTGTTTCATCATCTCCTAAAATAGATATGAATTTAGTATTAACTCCTACTCTTGCCATACATTCAGCAATGTTTCTGCAAACACCACCAAAAGAAGTACTTACTTTTCCAGGATTAGAGTCATTGCATCTATAATTTCTATCCGTAAATCCGCATATATCAAAAACTGATACTCCGAAAACTAATGAATAAGGCGCTACATTTTCAATCATCGTTGTTTACCCTCCCTAAAAATCACCTAACCATTTTATCATATAATTGCGAGGTTTTTCTACATATTTTGCATTTTATTATGCGTTATACAAATTTTTACAAAAAAATAAAGGGTATTACCCCCTTATTTTTATAAAAAATTCATTTTAGCTATTTCGACTGCTGATTTTGCATCTTTTGAATAGTAATCCGCACCTAAATCTTTTGCATATTCTTCTGTAAGAACAGCCCCTCCTACAAATACTTTTGCATCGATTTCATTTTCTCTTAAAGCTTTAATTGTTTCTTTCATACTATTTACAGTAGTTGTCATTAATGCACTAAGACCTACTAGTTTTATATTATAACTTTTCGCTTGATGAACAACTTCTTCTATCGGTACATCTTTTCCTAAATCAATAACTTCATATCCGTAATTCTCTAACATTATTTTTACTATATTTTTACCAATGTCATGAATATCACCTTTTACTGTAGCAACTATTATTTTTCCTTTAGAAATTGTATTATTATCTTCTTTTAATAAGCTTTCTTTAATAACATTTAATGATACTTTCACAGTCTCAGCAGATTGTATTAATTGAGGTAAGAATATCTCTCCACTATCATATTTTTTACCTACTATATCTAATGCAGGTATTAAAATTTCATCTAAAATATGATTTTCATCATATTTTTCTAAAAGACTTAGTGCGCTATATTTTGCCTCTTCTTTTAACCCTCTTTCAATTACTTTATCTAGTGTGATATCTACATCAACAACTTTTATTTTCTTTTTATTATTATATCCACTATATTTTTCTATATAATTTGTACAAGCTTTATCTATATTTTTTATAACTTTATAAGAATTTATAACTTCCATACTACTCTCTTCATTAGGATTTATTATAGGTAAGTCCAACCCATAGTTTAGAGCTAAAGTTAAATACAAATTATTTAATGCTTTTCTATTTGGTAGACCAAATGATATATTTGATACTCCTAATATAGTTTTAACACCTAAATTTTCCTTCACCATTTTTATACACTCTAAAGTTACCATAGATTCATCTTGTCCTGCTGATACTGTTAAGGATAGACAATCTATAAATATATCTTCTTTTTTTATCCCATAAGATATTGCTTTATCTACTATTTTTTTAGCTATTTCATATCTCTTCTCTGCTGTATTTGGGATTCCATCTTCATCTAATGTAAGCCCAACCACACATGCTCCATATTTTTTACTATAGGAAGTATTACATCTAATGATTCATCTTTTCCATTTACTGAGTTTGCAATTGTTTTTCCGTTATAGTATCTTAATCCTTGCTCTAGAGCATCTATATTTGATGAATCAATTTGTAGCGGAGTATCTATTATAGATTGTATTTCTTTTATAACTTTAGGCATCATTCTCTTTTCATCTATATCTGGTAAACCTACATTAACATTTAAAATTTCAGCTCCGCCATTTATTTGCTCTAATGCTAGATTTATTACATAATCTAAACTTTCACTTTTAAGAGCTTCTTTTAAAAGTCTTTTACCTGTTGGATTTAGCCTTTCCCCTATAATTGTAGGAGATTTTATTTCTAAGTATTTAGAAGGTGAACAAACTACACTCTTAATAGTTTTTTCAATATTAACCTTATGTATCGAATCTAAATTATCACATATCTTTTTTATAAATTTAGGATTTGTTCCACAGCATCCTCCTATTATAGATGCACCTACTTCTATAAATTTTTTAACACCTTCGAAAAATTCATCCTCTTTAACATTATAAATAGCATTTCCATCTATTATATCTGGTAACCCTGCATTTGCTTGAACTATAACTGGTAATGAAGTAATTTTTGCTATTTTTTCGACTATAGGTAATAATTGTTTAGGTCCTAAAGAACAATTTACTCCTATTGCGTCTACTCCTAACCCTTCAATAGTTGCAACCATGCTTTCTGGCATACATCCTGTAAAACTTCTTCCATTTTCATCAAATGTCATAGTTATAAATAAAGGGAGACTAGTATTTTCTTTTACTGCTAAAACTGCTGCTTTAGCTTCATATAAGTCCATCATTGTTTCGATTATTATAAGATTTGCTCCTGATTTTTCTCCTTGAATTGCTTGTCGTTTAAATATTTCATAAGCTCTATCAAAACTTAAAGTTCCCATAGGCTCTAACATTTCACCTATTGGACCTATATCTAAAGCCACGTATCTTGGCTTAGATTTGTCTACTTCTTCTACTGCTTTTTTTGCTACACATATAGCATTATCTACGATTTCTTCTACTGTGTATCCTAATTTATCTAGCTTAAGTTCATTTGCTCCAAAGGTATTAGTTGTTAATACATTTGAACCCGCTTCTAAATAAGCTTTATGAATTTCTAAAAGTTTATCTGGATTTTTTAATCCAAATACTTCTGGATTTTCACCTATTTTTAACCCTTTTTGTTGAAGCATTGTTCCCATAGCCCCATCAAATATCAATATATTATCTTTTATGTAATCTCTTATTTCCACAAGCTTCATCCCCTCTTTTATATTTACAACTATCATAATTTTTACAGTTCAAGCATGATTTATTTTCAACTTCAACTTTACTATTTGATATTCCAATTATAGCAATAACTGATTTTCTTGGTATCATAATTTTATTTTCTGTAATTGTTAGGCCAATTTCTTTAGGTGAGTTTAAGAAATTTATAATTTCTATATTTGTATCAATAGATAAATCTCCATATCCTGGACTATATCTATTGGTTATATATTTTCCTTGATTTGATAATTTAAGCTTTAAATCGTCTTGTAGTAAATCACAAAACTCTTCTATGGCAGTAGTCGCACATGCGTCTAAAATTATACTTTTTGTAAGCTCTGCATATGAATATTTCCTTATCTCTTTCTCAATTTCCATGCCTACTGTTGTTGCAATTATTATACATTCATCACAGTTTTCAAGTAGTTTATATAAATCTTTACTTGAAAATTTTATATTACTTCCCTTAATCTCTATCTCATTATTTTCTTTTTTTCTTAATATAGGATAAACCCTCAACATATATCGAGGGTTTATTTTCTCTTTAGCTAATTTTATACATTCACTAATAGTATTTTTAAGATTATCATTGATGTCTTGACCTTTGTACTCTAAATATCTTAAAACTTCATTTTCATTTATATTAATTAGATTAAAAAAGTCATTTCCCATACTAATTATTCTCCGTATATATTAAGAGAGAATCCTTTTTGTAGAGCTTCTCTAGCATATTCTTTAGCTCCGAATAAAGATAAATCTTTATAATTTCCACATTCAACAGCAGTAGCAGCTGGCATTTTATCTGATTCTAATACCATTTCTAAAGCTTTTTCTAATCCTTCTTTTACAGTTTGTGGTTCAACTTCTCCCCACATTATTAAATAGAATCCTGTTCTACATCCCATTGGTGATAAATCTATTATGTTATCTAATGTTTCTCTTAGGTAAGTAGCTAATAAATGTTCTAACCCATGTATTGCAGCTGTACCGAAAGTATCTGCATTAGGTTGTAAGAATCTTAAGTCAAACTTTGTTACCTTATCTCCTTTTTCACCATCTAATACACAACATTTTCTTATATATGGCGCTCTTACTTTTGTATGATCTAATTTAAAACTTTCTACTTTTTGCATTCTATTATCCTCCGATACTTAATTTTTTGTATGATAATATTATACTTCATAACAAGTATATATTAGCAATTTTTTATATAAAAATTATATTTCTCCTCTTGTGTAAATTTTAATTAAATATTTAATATGCTTCGTATTTATATTATATATAAAAAGCTAGTCTAAAAATTAAGAGTATCTTAACCTTCAAACTAGCCTTATTTATTAACTGATTCTTTCAATATATTTACAGCTTGATTCAATATAATCTAGAAATAAAAGTAATCTTTCATATATTGGATGAGATTTTTCGCCATATTTAAAATCTAAGCTTTCTCCAATTTCTTTAACTGTTTTCTCACTATCAATTTGTAAAAATACATAGCTACTATATTCATCTAATGTAATTTTTTTGTACATCGGAATATTTATTCTTAATTTTCTTGCAAAATTTTGAATCCAGTGATCTTGTTTTTCAAGTACATTTACTAATCCATCTTTACTCACTTCATATTCAACAGTATCAGAAATTTTAAACACTATTTTTAAATCGTTTTCATCATTATTCATCGCGCTTTACTTTAGACGAAATAATAGGTAACGTTGAAAGAATAACTAAAGCAATTAGTAATAGAATGGCCATTGTGTTTCCTGCAGCAAATCCACTTGGTGTGCCTGCTTTTATAACCCCTGTTACTTGTAATATTATTCCTATTAATCCAATTATAGAACCTCCTGCAACAAGGCCAGAAGACAAACTTACACCATTTTCAACTTTAACTTCTTTTTCTCTATCAGTTTTAGAAGTCTTTTCAATGAATACACGTATTAGTGCTCCAACTAAAATTATAGAAGTTGTTGAAATTGGTAAGTAGAAACCTATAGCAACAGTCATAATTGGTAATTCTAGTAAGTATAAAACTATTGCCATAAACACACCAGCAATAATCATAACCCATGGTAATTTACCTGACATTATACCAGAAGTAAGTGTTGACATTAAATTTGCTTGCGGTAGAGCAAACTGTGGATTAACAGTGTCTTTAAGTTGTTCAGTAAGTATTAGGATTGTACCTACAGCAACTATAGCCCCTACAATACCAGCAATTGTAAAATAACGTTGTACTTCATTTTTATTACCACCTATAATAAAAGTCGCTTTTTGAGATTGACTATAACCACCAGCCATAGAAATAGCAACAACTATAAATGATCCAAATAAAAGTAATGATTTATTATCTGCTTGACTTTTCCATCCCATAGAAACAAATATTAAAGTTACAATAACTAAAGATGCAATTGTCATACCAGATACTGGAAGATTTGATGTTCCTATTGTACCTGTTAATCTTCCTGCGACAATAACAAATAATAAAGATAGTACTAAAGAAGCAATAGCTCCAACAATTGCCATTAAAATATTTCCAGAAATTAAAAATGCTGCAATAAATCCAATAACAATACCACCTAATAAAATTAAAATTTGCATAGATGAAGAACCTTCACCATCTTCAGATCCTGATTTCGCCTTAAGTGTCTCACTAATAGATGCAATAATAGTTGGTATAAGTTTTACTGCACCAATAATACCACCACAAAGCATCATCCCTGCACCTATGTATTTTACGTAGTTTCCTGCAATTCCATTAACATCTAGTTGGCTAATTGAAATTGAAGGATCGTTCCATAATTTTGCACCTTCACCAGCCATATCAGTAAAGTAACCAATTAAAGGTGTAATACCAAAGTTTGATAATATAGAGCCAGCAAACATTGTTAAAGATACTTCTAATCCTACAATAAATCCAATTCCTAAAAGTAGAGGATTTACTTCAACTTCAAATTTCCATTTATAAAATTTACTTCCAACAAAACTAATTAAATTATTAGTTACATTAAAGAATGAACTTGTTAAACCTGTTATTATACCACCTATTCCAAAACCAATACCCATATACTTGATTGATTCTCCTCCAGTATCTGAAGCAACAAGAGTTTCAGAAATGGCCATAGCCTCTGGATACATTAATTTACCATGTTCTTCAACAATTAAATAATTATGAACAAGAGATGCTGCACCAATACCAAATAAAACTCCACCAATACCAACAGCTATCCCCTCTATAAAAGTTATTTGACTACCTATTAAAATAACAGCTGGTAATACAAATATTGCACCACTTGCAAATGATTCTCCACCACTTGACATACTTTGAATTATATTTTTACCAAGTATTCCTTTTTTCCTAGCAAATAATCCCACAAATGCTGAACCTAAAATAGAACCTGGAATACCGGCTGCAACCGTAAGACCTGCCTTCATACCAGAATATGTTGTAGAAGCAGCAAAAACAGCAGCCAAAATAATACCTATAATAAGTACTGCCATATTTCCACCTGTTTTAGACTTATCTGTTATGTATGGAATATAATCTTTCCCTGATACGCCTCCATATGCATCTTTAGATAGTTTTTTCTTCAATTAAATCCTCCCCCTTTTTATTTAGTTGGAAATATTATAGTCCTTTTCCTAATCAATTACAATATTTATTACCATAATTTAACATTGATTAACATCTTAAGTTTTTATAACCCTAAATTAAACAAAAAATTATAATTTCTAATCGCATCTTGTCAAATTATTCTAATAATTCACAATTATATTTACATTTATATTATATTCAAATTAAAAATATCCTGTATATTTACTTATACAGGATAAATTTTTATTAATTTTAATTTTTATATCAATTTTAACTTTATTTCAAAAATAGTACTTCTACTATTACTTTCGACTTTAATACTACCATCATGTAAATCAATTATATTTTTAGTTATTGCCAATCCAAGACCTGATCCCCCATCATTTCTACTTCTAGATTTTTCTACCCTATAAAACCGTTCAAATACATGAGGTAAATCTAAAGCAGGTATTTGCTCTCCATAATTTATAATTTTAATTATAGCCATATTATCTTGCTTTCTTGTTTCTATATCTATATATTTTCCATCGCTTCCATACTTCATCGCATTATTTATTAAATTTTCAAATGCTCTTACTAGCTTGACTGGATCTACATTTACTATTAATTTATCTTCTGAAAAATCAGTTCTTACTTTTATATTTTCTTGATTAAATTCATATTCAAATTGTGATACTATTTGTCCTAATAACTCTACTAGATTTATATCAATTCTATCTAGCTTTATAGTATTGTTTTGCATCTTTGTAATCTCAAATAAATCATTTATAAGAATGCTTAAGTTCTTAGATTTCTCATATGCAATGGTCGTATAATATCTAAGCTCAACTTCATCTTTATATTTATCCTCTTCTATTAAACCTAAATAACCTATTATAGATGTTAAAGGCGTTCTTAAGTCATGAGATACATTAGTTATTAAGTCCGTTTTAGTTTGCTGAGCTCTTCTTTCTTCTATTGTTATATTTCTTAGCTGTGAAACTATACTATTAATATTATTTGCTAGTTCTCTAATTTCATCTTTGGATTCAGTTTGTATAGTTTGATTTAAATCTCCATTAGCCATAATATTAGTTGTATTTATAATCTCACTTATACTATTAATCTTTTTCTTCATAAGTAGTAAATATATAGGTATAACAATTAAAAGAATTAATATTAAGTAAATAATGTCTCCTAAATAATTATTTTTTATATTTAAAAATATGCCTACCATATTAATAATAATCCTTGGTATTTTTTCATAATTAGTAAAATACATATTTGTTAATTGTGAGTAAATCATCATTATAAATCCGGAACCTATAATCATACTAAGTAGAAAATATATTACAGGTTTAAAAGCATATTCAAATAAAATTTTTTTATTTTTCAATTTTATATCCTACTCCCCACACAGTGTGTATTATTTTATTATTTGCATACCTTTCTATTTTTTCTCTTATCCTACTCATATGTACCATTACAGTATTATTAGATTGGTAGTACTGTTCTTTCCATACCTTTTCAAAGATTTCTTCTGTACTGAAAACTCGTCCTCTATTACTGGCTAATAAATATAAAATATCAAATTCTCTAGAGGTTAAAACTACTTCTATTTCTCCAATCATAACTTTATGTTTACTTTTATCTATACTTAAATTTTCTATTTCTATTATATTTTTATTAGACTTTAATTTATTATTAAAATAGTAGGCTCTTCTAAGTAAAGATTTCACTCTGACGGTAAGCTCTAAAGGATTAAAAGGTTTTGTCATATAATCATCTGCACCTGTCATTATTCCTTGAATTTTATCCATATCTTCAGACTTAGCACTTAGCATTATTATTGGAATATCTAACTTTTCTCTTATACTTTTGCAAACCTCTATCCCATCTATGCCTGGCATCATTATATCTAGTATCATTAATTGTATATCTTCTTTATCTAATATATTTAAAGCTTCTCTTCCATCTTCAGCTTTTATTACATCATATCCTTCGTTTAATAAATATATCTCTAGGAGATTTCTAATCTCTTTTTCATCATCTACAACAAGTATTTTATTTTTCAAAATTTATCATCCTTATCCATATAGTTCGTTTTTATGAAACCTATCTACAATATTTGATAAAGTTTCACATAGAACAATTATAGTATACTTTCTTCTTTTTTATTTAGTTTTTTCTAGCTATATATTCTTCTAATGTTAAATTATTTATGTATATTTCTTTTGCTATATCTTCTCCTACATATCTTATATGCCAAGGTTCATATGATTTACCCGTTATATCTTCCTTTCCTTTTGGGTATCTTAATATAAATCCAAATTTATAAGCATTTTCTGCTAACCATATGGCTTCCTTTGTACTTCCTACAAACCATCTATCTTCATTAGTTACATCTATGCATAACCCAGTTTGATGTTCACTAGTGCCCGGCTTAGCTACATATTCATTTGCCTTTTTTATTCCGTCTGAAATAACTTTCTTTGTATATATTTCTTTTTGAGATTCATAAGACCTATATGCAGATGTAGCCAAGAATTTTATGCCCTCTTCTTTAGCCTGCTTAAATAATTTTTCTACTGATTTTGATGCTATTTCTTCCATTTGTTTTTCTTCATCTGTTGAACTATCAATAAATGGTATATTTGGTACATCACTATTAATAGGCTTATAGTTTTTATCCAGCTTATTACCATTGTTTACTAATAATGTGTTTGTTATAATATTTGAGTTACTTTTATTTGATATTTTTTCTGGTGTTAATGTTTTTTCCGGTATTAATACTTTAAGTAAAATAACTGTAACTGCTAAAATGACTATACTTGGTAATATAAACTTAATTTTTTTCATAATCTATCTTCCCCTTTTAACTTTGCTAATCTTACTTCGATTTAGTGATAGTAAATTTAATAGGTTAATTTTAAAGGATAGATTTTAAGTAATTTATAAGTAATTCTTAAGAAATCTTAAGTTTATTAATTTTTAATGGAGGATATAAATATGACCATGCAAAAACTTCTTAGTAAAGCTCGTCAAGCTATACAAGACTTTGATATGATACAAGATAATGATAAGATAGCCGTTGGACTTTCAGGTGGAAAGGATAGCCTAACATTACTTCATATATTAAAAAACTATCAAAGATTTTCACCACAAAAATTTGAGTTAATAGCTATAACACTAAATCCTGGTGGAGTAGATAATTCTCCATTATATAAATTATGTGAAGAATTAGATGTAGAGTTTCATGAAGTTCAAACTAATATAAAAGAAATTGTATTTGATATAAGAAAAGAAAAAAATCCATGTTCGTTATGTGCAAATTTAAGACGTGGAGCACTAAATGGTACAGCTAAAGAATTAGGGTGTACTAAAGTTGCACTTGGACATCATAAAGATGATGCAATAGAAACATTTTTAATGTCAATGGTGTATGAAGGTAGAGTATCTTGCTTCTCTCCAAAATCAACTATGGATAAACAAGATATAACTATAATAAGGCCTATGATATATATTGAAGAGTGGATGACTAAGAAAGCTACAAAAGAATATAACTATCCAGTTATTAAAAATCCTTGTCCAGCAGATGGACTTACAAAAAGACAAGATATAAAAGAGCTTGTAACTAGATTAAATAAAGAAATTCCTGGTGCTAAGAAAAATATATTTGGAGCTTTAAATAATTCTGATAAATTATTTATATGGGATAAAGATAAAATAAAATAGTATATAAAAAAGCATGGAACAATATCCATGCTTTTTATATACTATTTTATCTCTTAGATTATATTTATAATATCTTCTACTTTATCCATTTTTCCATCATAGATTTTGGGCTTTTTTATACTATACCATTCATATGTTTTTTGTAATCCTTCATGTAATAAAATATTTGGTATATAAAGACCGTGTTCTATTAACTTATCTATATCTAACTTGTAATCTATATTTCTAAAAGGGAAATATTTTCTTTCTTCAAATTTCACCTTATTTATGTCTACATATTTTATTATAGGTAGTTTCCCTACTACAAACCCACAAGTTTCTATTAATTCGTTCCATGATATTAATTGTGGATTTGTTACATTATAGGCTTCTCTAACTTTATTTGTATGTATTAAACTTTCTAACACTTTTACTAAGTCTTCAATGTATATAAATTGATTAACTACATCCTTACCTTGAGGCACAGGTATTTTCTTATTATGTAATATTCTATCAAAGAAGTAATACTCTCTATAAAAATTATTGTTAGGACCATATATATAAGTTGGTCTAATAATTATATATGGAATATCGCTATTTATAACAAAATCTTCAGTTTCTTTCTTATCTAGACCATATTTTCCCCAATGATTATTTTCACCCTTTTCATGATCTTCTTTAGCACTTTTACTACTGTCTTTATAAACTGCTCCAGATGATAAAACTATATATTTTTTTAATGATTTTACATCTATAAAGTCTATAAGATTTTTTATATCCTCTTTAGAATAAGCTGTCATATCAAATATATATTCATAGCTACTTCCTTTTAAGTATTTTTCCATATCTTCTCTTACTTTACGGTCACATAAGATATGTTTGTTTAATCCTTTGTACTTTACTAGCTTCTTTCCTCTTGTAAGTATATCTACATCATACCCACATTTTATTAAATATTTAGCTAGTGTAGAACCTACAAAGTCACTTCCACCCATAACTAAAATTGATTTCATGTTAAAATTTCCCCCTCTAGAAATATAGTTATCTTAAAATCAATATTTTATATGTCATAATTCTTTTGCATGAAATACTACAGGTACTAATATTTTAGTATTTTTAAAAGTTTATATTAATTTTGGGATTTAATTAGCCATAATAATAGACCTACAAATGAACAATCCTAAGATGTCTTGAGGTCTTTATTATTTAAATTATTGATATAGTATTTATTTTACTTCTACTAGCTTATCAATACGACTATTTAACTTATCTTGTAGCATATATAGTAAAACTGGGATATACATATAAGACATCCATCCAACTACATTAAATAGTATTAGTATCAGTACTATTGAAGCTACAACTGATGTTATCTGAGAAGCCTTATGACTTTTTTTAAATATTTTAATAGTTGTACCACACATTAATCCAAATAATAAAATCATTAATGAAAATATTATAAATATCCCAAAACTTTGAATTCCCTTTGGAAGACTTGGAATAGAAGAGTATCCTATAACAAAGATAAATGTTAATAATCCAAATATCATATATAGTTTTCCCATACTATTTCTTTTAAACATAAGTAATACAGTAAATCCAAGATATAAATAACTTAAGAAACTAACTAAACCCAATTTTTCCACCTACCTTATTTACTACTAAGTCTTTATAAAAACAAAACCATAAAGCTAGTTAAAATGCTTTATGGTTTTGTAAATAATTAAATCTATATGTTTATACTCCTAAAAACATCGATCCAGCTGCTAAAATTATTACTGATGCTATAAATATCATTACTAATAACTTAGTTACGAACTTTAACCATGTTGAGTAGTCTACTTTAGCTATTGCAAGTCCACCCATAACAACCCCTGATGTAGGCGTTACTAAGTTTACTATACCAGAACCAGCAGAGAATGCTGAAACCACTATTTCCGGAGCAATATTTAATTTTTGTGCTAATGGTGCAAATATTGGCATAGATACTGAAGCTAGACCTGAAGTTGATGGTATTAAGAACGATAAAGCTATGTATATTACATAAGCCATATTAGCAAATAACATTCCTGATACACCACTTAATACTCCTGATGCTTTATCTAATATATATAAATCTAATCCAGAGTTTGCCATCATGAAAGATATACCTCTTGATACACCTATTACAAGAGCAACTCCAACCATATCTGCAGCTCCTGCTATAAATGAACTAACTATATCTTCTTCTGGCATTCTATAAACCACACCTATTATAACAGACATTAAGAAGAACCATACTGTTAATTCAGGGAACCACCATTTACCTAAAGGAGATCCATTTAACCATGAAGTAGTATTATCAAATATAGTTATACCAAAATCACTCCATGGAATAACTCCAGCTATCATAACAATAAATGAAAATACAAATAGTGCTAAAACAACTTTTCTCTTTCCATTTAGCTCTAATACTTCTTCAGTATTTTTACCAAAAGCGTCATGAGCTAAATCTAATTCATGTTTTGATAATATTGTAGCATTTTTATTAGCTTTAACTTTTTTAGCATATTTTAACACATAAACTATTGATATTGCTAAAGTTACAAGCCATAATACTACACCTACCATTATAGTAGTACCTTGGTTTATAGTTACTCCAGCTGCACCAGCTGCAGAAGCCGCAGCACCTACAGCAAATGGATTTACTGTTGATCCTAAAACCCCAGTACCTGCTCCAAGTAATATTGTTGCTGCACCTACCAATGGATCAAATCCTGCTGCCATCATTGTAGCAGTTATTAATGCATAGAAAGCTAATGATTCTTCTGCCATACCATAAGATGTTCCACCTAATGAGAATATTATCATTAGAACTGGTATTAGCATTAATTCTTTTCCTTTTAATTTTTTAACAAGTCCTCCAACTCCAGCGTCTAAAGCACCTGTTTTTGTAACAACCCCTAGGAATCCTCCTATTATAAGTACAAATAGTGCAACATCTATTGCTCCTTTAAGTTGACCATCATTCCATACACTCATGTACGATCCATCATAGTCATTTATTGCCTGTAGTGCCCCTTCTACTCCTTTTGCTTCCATAGCAGCACTTACAGCTTCATCCATATCTAAATTTTTTACACCTACCATACCTGTAACTGGAGCCATTACTAAGTCGGCTATTTGAGCTTTTTTAACTCCAGGAACAAATTGAGTTACTATTGCAATAGATATCATTATAGCTAATAATACCGTATATGCAGATGGGAATTTGAATTTTTTCTTCTTATCCTGTGCCATCTGTATATCCCCCTTTTCTTTTAATTTTATTAAAATATATATTATATATAAACTATAAAATATATATTATATATAATATATATTTTATAGTTTCATTAAAAAGTATTTAATTTAAAATATTTTTAAGCAACAAAAGGAAATGGTACTCTCTTTTAGAATAACATTTCCTTTTTTTTACATCAATAACTAAATTATTTTGATATTATTGTACCTGTAGATCCATGTAACGCTTCTTTAGCTTTTTCTAAAGAAGTTATTAAAGCTTTACCATTAGTAGATGTTTTTACAAAATCTACACAAGCTTCTACTTTAGGTAACATAGATCCTTTAGCGAAATGACCTTCTCCTATATATTTATCAGCTTCTTCTAAGTTTATAGATGCTAACTCTTCTTGATTTGGCTTATTAAAGTTTATACAAACTCTATCAACAGCAGTAAGTATAACTAACATTTCAGCATCAAGGTCTTTAGCTAATTTAGCACTTGATTTATCTTTATCTATAACAGCAGCTACACCAGTTAATGATCCATCTTCATTTTCTACTACTGGTATACCACCACCACCAACAGTTATAACTATAGTACCTTCATCAACTAATTGTTTAACAGTTTCTAATTCAACTATTTCTTGTGGTTGTGGAGAAGCAACAACTCTTCTGTAACCTCTTCCTGCATCTTCAACAAAAGTAAATCCTTTTTCTTTTGCTATCTTATCCGCTTCTTCTTTGCTGTAGAACATACCTACTGGCTTAGTTAAGTTTTTGAATGCTTCATCATTTTCATCAACTACAACTTGAGTTACTATACTAGCAACATTTTTCTTTACATTTCTTCTTTTTAATTCAGTTCTTATAGATTGTTGTAAGTGATATCCTATGTATCCTTGGCTCATAGCTCCACATTCTGCAAATGGCATCATAGGAGTATTTGCTCCATTATTAGAAGCAAAATCCATTGCTAGGTTTATCATACCTACTTGTGGTCCATTTCCGTGCCCCACTATTACATTGTATCCTTCTTCAACAAGATCAACTATTGTTTTAGCCGTATGTTTAACTAATTCTAATTGTTCTTCCGCATTATTACCTAGTGCGTTTCCCCCTAAAGCTATAACCAATCTTTTCATATCATTATTCTCCTATTGTTTATATTTTATATAAATATAACCCCCATCTATATTTCCGAAACAAGGTGGGGGTTAATTAAATAACTATTATACAACTTTTACAGATTTAACCACCATTTATAATGTTTAACTTAAATCAGGTTTATGCCATTAACTACTATTGTCCTATAGTAGCAGCCATTATAGCTTTTATAGTATGCATTCTATTTTCTGCTTCATCAAATACAACTGATTGCTTAGATTCAAACACTTCATCAGTAACTTCCATTTCAGTTATACCGAATTTTTCACCCATTTCTGCTCCAACTTTAGTTTTTAAGTCGTGGAATGCAGGTAAACAGTGCATGAATATTGCTTCTGGGTTAGCATTGTCCATAACAGCTTTGTTAACTTGGAATGGCATTAATTGTTTTATTCTAGCTTCCCAAACTTCAGCTGGTTCTCCCATAGATACCCAAACATCAGTGTATATAACGTCAGCATTTTTAGTTCCAGCCATAACATCTTCAGTTAATGTTATAGTGCATCCATTTTCTTTAGCTATTGCTTCACAAGTAGCAACTAATTCTTCAGCAGGGAATAATTCTTTTGGAGCGCAAGCTGTGAAGTTTAATCCCATCTTAGCACAAGCAACCATTAAAGAGTTACCCATGTTGTTTCTAGCATCTCCCATGTAAACAAAGTTTACACCTTTTAATCTTCCTAATTTTTCTTCTATTGTTAATAAGTCAGCTATCATTTGAGTTGGATGGAATTCATCAGTTAATCCATTCCATACTGGTACTCCAGCATATTGAGCTAATTCTTCAACTATATCTTGAGAGAATCCTCTATATTCTATACCATCATACATTCTTCCTAAAACTCTTGCAGTATCTGCTATAGATTCTTTTTTACCCATTTGAGAACCTGTTGGCCCTAAGTATGTAACACCCATTCCTAAGTCCATAGCTCCAACTTCAAATGAGCATCTAGTTCTAGTTGAGTCTTTTTCGAATAGTATAGCTACATTTTTACCATTTAAAGTTTTGTTAACTACACCAGCTCTTTTTAAGTCTTTTAAGTTTTTAGATAAATCTAATAAATATCTTATTTCAGCGCTTGAAAAATCTAATAATTTTAAAAATGAACGTCCTCTTAAATTAACTGCCATTGTAAAAACCCTCCTGAATATGTTATTATATAAGTATATTTTAAAATTTAACGAATTAATTTTGTTGCTTCTTTAAAGACCTTTACATAAGGGTCTTTAAAGAAGTTTTTTTATTTATATATTTTAAAGCTTTATTCTTCACGCTCTAAAGGCATTGACATACATCTTGGGCCCCCACGACCTCTTGATAACTCACTTGATGGTATTACGTGAATTGTAATTCCATTTTCAACTAATATTTTATTAGTAACATGGTTTCTAGAATAAACAACAACTTCACCTGGCTTAATACATAATGTATTTGATCCATCATTCCATTGTTCTCTATCAGCTATAACTTTATCTCCACCACCACATTGGATTAATGTAACTTTTTCTACTCCAAGGTGTTTAGCTAATATATCTTCTAATTTAGCATTAACTTCTACTATGTTTAATTCACCATCTACTTCTCCTTTAGTTACTTCGAATACTTGTAAAGGTCCTTGTATTCCTGGATGTATAGTGAACTTATCAACATCTATTTGAGTAAATACTGTATCTAAATGCATCATAGCTCTATTGTTTGGAATATTAAATGCTAATATTGTTTCTATTTCTTTGTTACTGCTTTTAAAGAATATTTGTTTAGCTATATGCTCTATTGCATTAGCTTCAGTTCTTTGAGATATACCTATTGCTAAAGTTTTTTCATTTAAGATTAATATATCTCCACCTTCTATATGATGTTCAAAATCTCTATCATAGAATCTTTCTACTTGACCTTTAAAGTCTTTATGATATTTGAATATATAGTCAGCATATATTGTTTCTCTATTTCTTGTTACAGAGTACATTTTATTTAAACTTACTCCATTTCCTATACTTGCAAATGGATCTCTTGTAAAGTATAAGTTTGGCATTGGATCAGCCACAAATGGATAATCATCTTCTACTAAATCAGTTAAACTTTTACTAGCTAATTCTGGTAATTCATTTTTATTTATACCAGCCATAGTCTTTCTGATTAACTCTTCATTGTTCTTTATTCCTTTTAAGAAGTTATACACATTTTTTTGTACTTCTTGGCTTTTTATTCCAGCTTCTTCTATAAATTGATTTATAAATTTTTCTTTAATTTCTTCGTCAGCTATAACTTCAGCTGCTAGTTCATGTAAATATACAACTTCGACACCATTTTCCCTTAATACATTTGCAAATGCATCATGTTCTTGTTGAGCTACTTCTAAGTAAGGAATATCATCAAATAATAATCTCTCTAGGTATTCCGGTGTTAAGTTTTCTATTTCAGCACCTGGCTTATGAAGTAGAACTTTTTTAAGTGGCTTGATTTCACTTGTTACTTTTATTCCCATAGCTATCCCTCTCCATCTGTCATGATATCTATCAAATAATATTTTCGTATAACTTACGCAAATATCATTTACAATTTTATAGATATTATAACTGTAATTTTTAAAGCAATATATTTTTAAAACTTATATTAAATAGTTTAGAAAAACGTTTTCTCAGAGATTGATCCCACCTCTATTTTGAAATATTTAATTTTGTCCAAACTTAAAATATAAATCATTAAAAGCTTAAGTAATAAACTTTCTGGTTATTTTACATTTTTATACTTTTAAATAGTCCACTATTATTTGTTATTTCAATTTCTCCACTTGATTTAATACTTTCATCAATATATTTTTCAAATTCTCTTTTTTTAGTGTCTATTACTTCTAAAATGTTTCCCGGTATAGAATATATATATTCTAATATACCCTTGGAATCATTTACTATTAATTTATCTTCATATAAATATCTTTGGATATTACTGAAATATTTTTTTAATATTTCTTCTCCATTTTCTAATCCAAATTTATTTGATAATCTTTCTTCGGAAATCTTTATATTGTTATTAAATCCTAGCATAAGTTCTTCTAGCTCTTTCATATGGCTACTATCTATAGTCGAACAGTAAAAATGTCCTCCTTTTTTAAGTACCCTATTAATCTCAGATAGAACTACATCTAAGTCTTTCATATAAAATAATATATGGTTAGCTATGACTACATCAAAGCTGTCATTTTCAAAAGGAATGTTATTTGGGTCTGCTATTTGGAAATTGAATGTATTAGAGTTTTTACTCAGATTTATTTTTGCATCATTTAGCATATCTTCGCAAATCTCTGTTAGTGTCACATCTATGTTGTCATTTAAATACTCTATATTCTTAGCCCATAAAGCACCATTCCCACAACCAATTTCTAAAACTTTATAATTATCCTCTAGTTTTAAATTTTGGAATGTCCAATTGTACCAGCCATGTTTGTTAGAACTAAATCTTTCTTGCAGTTTAACGCTTGCATTTAAATTAGATGAATCTATATATTGTTGTAATAACTCTTTTTCGCTTTCTAGTATTTTTATTATATCCACTGTTTTATTCCAGTCTAAGTTTTCATCATTTTCAATGCTAACTTCAGCTGTTTCTATGGCATTTAGTACTGTCTTCATATGATTAATTTTATTTTTAATGATATTTTTTTGTAATTTTAGTGAATTAACCATATCATCTTTTTCAAAATTATTATGTTCAGTACTCATAACCTCTTCTAGTGATAAACCTAAATACTTTAAAGCTAAAATCTTTTTTAATTTTGTAAAATCTTTGTCTGTGTATAGTCGATGCCCTGCATCATTATGGTGAGACGGTTTAAGAATCCCCTTAGTGTCATAATATCTTATGGTTCTGATTGTAACTCCCGCCATTTTAGCAAATTCACCTGTAGTATATAATCTTTTATCTTTCATTATATCTCCCCCAAAGGTATTGCCTAATATCATTGTATAAGGTTACGTTGCGTAATGGTCAATACTAAATTTTAATTTTTTTAATTTTTTTTCTATTTGAAAAATCTATCAAAAATCGTATTTCGATTTTACTTTTATATTATCTGCAAAATCTAACAATAAAATTTAGTATTGTATTTATAGTATGTACTATATTCTAGTTACTAACCTTTTTAAGCTCATATATTTCTTCTTCACTTTTTTCTCTTTTTTTCTCTATTCTAGCTATTAAATAATCAACTAAGAAACCATTAATTACTACAGCTATTAATGAAAATATTCCTTTACCTAGCCCAAAAGTTAAACCCCCGCATATAACAACAAATAAATCTACCATTAATAATGATTTACCTATATTAAATGTTGAGTATTTATTTAATATTTTTGCAAGTATATCTGTTCCACCTGTTGAAGCATTTGCTGCAAATACTATAGCTAGTCCACTTGCTGCAATTACAGTTCCACATAAAACTGCTAAAATCATATTGGTCGTAATTGCATATGAATGCAGTACTTTTTGCATAAAATCCATAACAAAAGACATCATAAAACTTGCATATATAGTTTTAACACCAAAATCCCCACCTATTAGTATAAAAGCTATAACAAATAAGATTAGGTTACCTAAAAAACTATAGTCCCTACTGATAAGGCTGGTACATAATGACTTATAACCAAAGCCATACCACTTAATCCCCCACCTGCTATTTGGTTCGGAGCGTAGAAATACTGTATACCAAATGCTACTAAAATAACCCCTATTGTTATTATAATGTAATCCCTAATTACCTTCATCTTATTAATTCTTTCCATCTACCGTCCCTCTTTCTTCTATTCAGTCTTAATATATTAATTTTTTATTTCATATTAAAATATTAATATATAATTATAATACGCTTGAAAGCACATTTAATCAATAAAAAAGAGATGTAAATCACATCTCTTAAATAATTCATAATTTTATAAATTTATAGAAAATTATCCTACAGTTATAGCACTAACTGGACATGTTTCTTGTGCTTCTAAAGATGATTCTTCTAAGTTAGCTGCTAATTCACCTTCTATAGCTACTGCTAATCCATCGTTATCCATATCAAAAACTTCTGGACATACTCCAGTACACGCTCCACATCCTATACATACGTCTTTATCTACAAATGCTTTCATTTCAATATCCTCCACTTATGTTTTAATTTTAGTTATTATATACTTATCCATTTTTTACTATATTAAAACAATTAGTTAGATTTGTCTACTATATACTTGTAATTCTTTAGTATTTCCCTATCTGTATATATCTATAATAAAGATTCTTTTTTGTATAAATTAAGACATTCCTATAAACATTCCTATTATATATGGAATTAACCACACAATCCATACAGCTATACTGAACTTATGGAATGTAGCTTTTTTATTTTCATCATTTTTATATAGTACCCATGTTGCCCATACTGCATGAAATAACATTAATACTATAGCTAAAAAACCTGTTATTCCATGAATTAGTTGACTTGTAGAATTTATAGTCTCTACTCCTGATTTAGCTATTTGGCCCATTGTAAGTGTACCTAATGTATCGCATAATAATCCTATCCAAAATATTATGACATGATTTTTATTAAGACTCTTGGCCTTCCTTTCTCCAAATACCCCTATTGTATAAAATACCAGCGCTAAAGTTATTGCTATAATTGCTAAAATTAATCTTGAATCCATAACTATTTTACCTCCTTAATTTTATTTCTTATTTTTAATAAGCTTTCTTTTACTTCCTTTATTTCTTCCTCTGTAAAGTTTTCAAATATTTTATCAAAACTTTGGTTAATTGTGGTTCTGAACTCCTTTGCAAATTCTAATCCCTTATCTGCAAATGTTACATAAGTATTTCTCTTATCATTTTCATCTTTAACCTTTTTGACATAACCAGCACTTTCTAACCTTGTTACTATTCCTGATACTGTTCCTTTAGCTAAAGACATTTCATCGCATAGTTGTGATATATTAACCTTTCCATTGTGAGCAATTAATTTAATAACCATAACTTGCTGATGGGTAAGCCCACTATCTTTTAAACTACTACTGATCGTTCCCATTGTACTTGCATATATTTCTTTTATAAGCATTGCTATTTCAAAAGAATCAAATGCCATATATAACTACCTCCATTCTTAGTTACTATATTTCATTTTAGTTATTTCGAAGTTTAGTGAACTACTTAAAAAGAATACTCCTGCACTAAACAATGCAAATCCTAATCCTATATAAAAAGTTCCTATATGATAAGGACTAAATATCGCTAAACTTCTTACTGATATTCCTATAATCATCATAAAAGCCATTATAAAATAACTTTTTAGATCAAAGAAAGAATATATATATTGTTTTTCAAATTTACTATTAATGATTCTTAGAGTATGTTTTTTTACTAATTTCATAAATATAAATCTAAAAAATACATAAAACGTTATAGCTGCAAAAGCTAAACTTACAGTCCAGTTTCCTCTACTAGAATGTACATCTTCTAATCCTAAAGTAAACACTCTAAATCCAGCGAAACCCCATACTATTCCAGCTATTAATAATAAAACCTTCTTTTCAACTTTAGGTATATATTTTGTTAATATCTCCATAACCTTATCCCCTATAAAAATTAATCTAATTAATAGTTTGCATAAGAACTAATAAGTTCCTATGCAAACTATTTTAATAGTATATTTTAATATTGTCAATATTTTTAATACAAAAATAAAGACACCTATAAAGATGCCTCTATTTAATAAATGTTTTTATAGTATTTTAAATCTTATTTTGCATATTTAACAATGATATCACGTAATATATTAACTGCATCTAAGCCTGCTTTATCATTATAATATTTAGCAAATCTCTCATCTGCAACGTACATCTCTGCTAATCCAACATGTGCTTGCTCTGAATAAACTGGCCATGAGAAACATAACCAAGTTTTATGCTTTTCAAATACATTTATAGCTTCTTTCGAATCTAAATCTCTACTTTCAATAACTTTTTCTAAAGACTCAAACATTTCTTTCTCAATTTCTTGCATTCTTTTTAAATCATTTTCAGTCATGTTCATCCATTTTTTATTAGATTCTTCCACTGTTTCTTTTCCATATTTTTCTCTTATTTCATTTCCATATTTAGCTTCATTTTCTTCTAATTTTTCTTTTTTAAATCCTTCAAATTTTTCTCTATCTGACATTTCTATTTCTCCTTTTTTATATTCTAATGTTTTTTCAACTGTCAAAATCAATTGATTTATTTGGTCTCGTCTGGAAATAAGTTGTTGGTGATGTTCTAATAATGCTTTATTAATATCAAAATCCGGCTCTGAAACTACTTGATGTATATCTTCTAATTTCATATCTATAGATCTATAAAATAGAATTTGTTGTAGTAAATCTACTTCATCTTGACCATAAATACGATATCCAGATGAATTAATACGACATGGCTTTAGTAAACCAATTTCATCATAATATCTAAGTGTTCGTGCACTAACACCTGCTATTTCAGATAGTTTTTTAATTGTATATTCCATGTGATTACCTCCTGACAGTTTTATAATAATGCTTTCCGCTACGTTAAGGTCAATAGAAAAAATAATATTTTTTTAATTTTAAATATGGATTCATAAATTTTGTTATAGATTTACTATTTTGCTTTTCAACACTTTCTATTATTTCTTTCTTATACTCTTCTAATTCTTCACCTTGCGCATTAATATACTTAAAAATTTTTTCTAGTACTTATAGATATATCTATTTTCATTTCCTCAGACATACTATCACCTCTCATCTTAAATAGTAATCTGTTCACTTGGGCACTAGTCAAGATTT
>NZ_HG529416.1 GCF_000499525.1 Faecalimicrobium dakarense
TTTTTATATACTATATATATCAGAAAAATTCTATATTACATTTTTCTAATATATTAATTTCATTCTTTTTGTTGCTCACTTTATTAGGACAATAATCTATAGTCTTCGCTGGTAAAGTAATAACAAATTCAGTTCCTTTTCCTTCTTCACTTCTTACTCCTATTGTTCCACCTTGGATTTCTACTAGTTCTTTTACTATTGATAATCCAATTCCACTTCCTTCTTGCTTTCGAGTCAAACTTTTATCTATTTGTACAAATCGTTCAAAAATAGCACTTATTTTTTCTTTTGATATACCTATTCCGTTATCTTTTACATATATATACACATTATCTTCAGCCACATCTATATTGATTTCAATTTTTCCATCTTCGTGTGTATATTTTATAGCATTTGATATTAAATTTAATATAATTTTTTCAATCTTATCTGAATCACAACAAATAAACTTTTCTTCTTTATTAGTATCGAATATAATTGATATACCTTTACCTTCTACATAGCTTGCAACGGAGGTAACCACTTCTTCTACAATATAAACAATATCTTGGTTTTCCAAATTTACATCATAATAACCTGTATCAATTTGTGTTATATCAATTAAATTATCTACAAGCCTTAATAATCTATAAGAATTTTGCTTCATTGTATTCATATAGTAATTTAATTTATCTTCACCAATTTCATATATCATATCATTCTCATTATATTTAATTAGTAATTGAATAGTACCAAGGATTATATTCAAAGGAGTCTTAAACTCATGAGATATATTTGCAAAAAATTCATTTCTTAGATTTTCTATTTCTATTTCTTTTTCTTGAATTCTTCTCTTTGCCTCTATTTTTTTATCTCCCGTTATATCCTTTGCAACTCCAAATACATATTTTACATTTTCATTCTCATCTAATGCTGCAACTTTAAATACATAAAGCCACATTTCTGATTTATTAACTCTTAATAGTTCTTTATTTATAAAATAGCCTTTTTGCTTAATTAAGTTTTGATCTTCTTTATAAAGTTTTTCAGCTTCCTCCTTAACCCAAAAGTCTATATCCTTCTTCCCTATTATATAGTCTTTAGTTAAGCTAAATTTGTCTGCATATCCTTGATTTACATAGATATACTTTCCATCTAAATCTTTTATCCATACTAAAAGCGGTATCCCATCTAAAACTAATTCTAAATCTTCTATACTATACTGTTTAATGTTATTATCGTGTTCATGTAAAATAAAAATTTTAGCAGTTTTACATCTCCAATTTATGTCAAATATTTTAGTAGCAAAATTAATAATTTTACCTTTTTTATTATAGAAACTTAAAATTTCATTTTGATTTAATTTATTGTCTTCCCCCAGTAGTTTACTTATATTAAAATCTTTTAAATCTTCAATATTATACATTAATTTCTCTAATAATTTTTTATTACAAAACTGTATAATATTTTTTTCATCCACTATCAATACATTTTCATCCATATTATTAAATATTAATTCCATATCGAATATACCACTGCCCCCTTTTTTTACCATAATATAGTAGCATATTATGATATATTATTACAAATACCTATGATTATTTGACATAAAATTTAGATAAATAGTTATTATTTATTAGACTCTTAAAAATATAAAAGCCATATCACTTATTTGTGATACGGCTTTTATTTGATAAATATTAATATTAAAATAAACTATGCTTTTTTAACAACACTAGATTTTAATTTCATAGCTCCAAATCCATCGATTTTACACTCTATATCATGTCCATCAGCTGCATCAGGAACTAAACGTATACTTTTTACTTTTGTTCCTATCTTTATAGATGATGAACTACCTTTTACTTTAAGGTCTTTTATTACTGTTACAGCATCTCCATCATTTAATACATTTCCATTTGCATCTTTTATAACGTTTACTTCTTCATTTCCTGATTCTAAAGACCACTCATGAGAACATTCTGGACAAACTAAAAGGCTTCCATCTTCATAAGTGTATTCTGAATTACATTTTGGGCAATTTGGTAAATTTTCCATATTTTCTTTCCTCCATCTGCTATTTTTGACTATAATATATAAATTTTTTCGATTCCCTATTTACGATATGATACTAATATTAATTAGTATATTAAAGCTTATAAAGCAATATAGGGACTTTCTCATAGAATTATATAATATCATAATCTATTTACATTGACAAACCTTCATACTAGAGCTGATCAAAGTTTGTTATTTAACATATTATATCCATTTAATTCCTAGCACTAAATTTGGTAAAAAGTATTTTATACAGTGAGTTGTTGATTTATCTATTTTTATATAAACATTATCATTGCTACATTTCAATTTTAAAATTTCATAAGCTTTTAGATTATTATCTAACATATGAATATGATCATAGTATTTGCTTTTGCAATGATCCTCATCTTCTCCTATAGACATAAATATTTTTTTATCTTTTATGTTTATTTCACTTTCTTCTAAAAATTTTAATATATCTTTATACCAAAAAGAACCTGATACACATACAGCACTTCCAAAAATATCACTTTTAGTATATAAAGCATATACAGAAATTAATCCTCCTAATGATGCCCCTATTATACTCGTACTTTTTTTATCCTTTTTAGTTCTGTACTTACTATCAATTATCTTTTTTATATCATTACATAGAAAGTTTAAATATTTATCTCCATCACCTAAAAAATCAGGTGTTTTCTCACTTAATCCTTCGCTATACCAAGGTGTATATTCATTTAATCTATTTTTAGGAGGTATTAAAACTCCAATAAACTTTATATCGTCTTTTTCAAGTTCACAAAAAAATTCTTCTTTATGTTTTATAATTTCATCGCCATCTTGTATATATACTACAGGATAGTCTTTATTGCTTATATTATAATCTGTTGGAAGATAAATAAATACTTCTCTATCTTTTATAATTTCCTTTACTATAATTCCTTTCATAGATTAGTTCCCTTCAGTTTAAGTTATTAGTAATTTAGTATGTATCTTTATCTTTCCAATTTATTTTATATTTATTATCAAGTTATTCTTATATTATAAAAAAGCTATCTTAATATGAGCAATTGTCTGCTCTAGTTAAGATAGCCTTTAAAAATTATTTTATTTTAAGGTAATACGTGAATATCTATATTCTTCACGCCCCACTCATTACAATCTTTTTCTGTTGCCATAAATATATCTATTCTATTTCCTTTTATAGCACTTCCAGTGTCCTCAGCTACAAATACCTTGTCAAACTTAGGTATGTATACTTTTGTCCCATAAGGTATAACAGTTGGGTCAACTGCAATAGTTCCCCATTTTGGAACAGTTCCAGTAGATGTTATAGTATCTCCTGCATAAGCTGTAGCTTTTACATTAAGTTTTTTAGAGTTATCTAATGATACTGTTTCTTTTTCTTCATTATATGAAACATACTTAGAGTAAACATATCCTACTGAATCCTTATGACTAACTTTTGTCCATTTACCTTCAGTCCCTATTATATCTATACTCTCTGATTTATCTAAAGTGTAATTTACTTTACTTTCTGTACTTGGTCCTGTTCTAAAGTTTACATTAGTTGCGTTTATGTATCCATTTTTAGTACTTTGTATGTTTATAGATGTGTTTTCTGTATTTGATGGACTATCTGCGAATGCTTTTACATTTGGCATAAATAATAAAGCTATTGCCGTCGTGACCATTAAAAATTTCCTTTTCATATGTCAATACCTCCTAGGTTTACTTATTATGTCAATATTTTTTGGCCTAACCCCTTACCTAGGAAACATTATATCTTAAAAGTTACAAATTTGTTACCCTTTTGACAAAACTACTTCCATTTACTATTAATGTAATTATTTTCTTGTTTATATTTTTCCGTTATTTTTTCTAATTTTCCTTTTTCATTATTTATTACATCTGATGCTGTATCTATTTTATTTTTTAGTGACTTAATAACTGAATCAGCTTTAGTCAATTTGTCTTTTGCGCTATCTACCTTAGAATTTACTTTATTCATCGATTGTTCTGCTAAATTAGCACTACTATTTATTTTATTTTCAATATCTTTTACTTTATTTTTTTGTTCTTCACTTAATTCTTTTTTGTTTATTTTTTCTAATATTTCTTGAGCTTTATCGAATTTTTTTTCATCATAAGAACTACTTAATTCTTGTATATCTGAGTCTATATCTTGAGCTTTTTTAGAACTTTCAGATATCTTGTCTTTAATTTCATCAATACTTTCCTTTAATGAATCACTTGAATTCTCTTTATTAATACTTTCTACTTTTGTTTCTATATCGTCCTCTGCATTTCCCTTTTTTAAGTCTATATTACTGTATGCAAATACACCTATAGATAATATTGCTACACCAGCAACCACTTTCATCTTTTTCATTTATATCACTCCTTTAATCAATTTATTTATTCATATATCAGCTTTGCGCTCTATTTAACTAACTATAAAATACTATTACTTTTGATATTTTTCATCTAGAACAATTAATAATATAACTCTTAATATTATAAAATAGTATCGTCAATAAGGATACATTTTTTTGTTAGATTTCTAAATATTTTATTATAACTACTATTTAATATTAATACTCAAATGATACTTTTAATATTACTATACGTATATTTCATAAAAGTATTTTTATGTTTATTAATATTTTTTTATTGTTTATCAATAATTCATCGTTGATAAATTTTATATACAGTGATAATATATATCCTTAGGGGAGATGTTTAAGTTGGAAAAAATATTAAAAATAAAAAAATTATTAAAAGGAGTATGCTATGAGATTTGATAACAGAAAAATTTCTAAATCATTAATATTTATTTTAGATTTAATTTTTGTTTTTGGGCTAGTGGTTTCATTTAATATTTATTATGATATATTTAATGAAAATATAAAAATACTTTCTGAAAACAATATTCTTATAATGATTCTTATTTTAACTTTAGGTACACTATGTACTTTATTAATAATATTAGATTTAAGGAGAATATTAAAAACATTATTAGAAGAAAATCCTTTTATATTAAAAAATGTAAAGTTATTAAATAAAATTGCTATAGAGTGTTTTATAATAAGCGGGTGCTATGTAGTAAATATTCTTTTAAACTTAAAACAATATTCTTATAAGTTTTTAGATGTATCAAGTACTATAATACATACTGATACTGAACCTTTAATTTTCTTCTTAGCTGGGATTTTTATACTGGTCTTATCAGTAGTGTTTAAAGAAGCTATCAATTATAAAGAAGATAGTGATAATACAATTTAAAGAAATGGAATGATGGTACATGTCAATAGTAATAAATTTAGATGTGATGATGGCAAAGAGAAAAATTTCATTACAAGAACTAGCTGAAAAAGTTAATATAACTAATTCAAACCTTTCTATACTGAAAAACAGTAAAGCTAAAGCCATAAGGTTTTCTACATTAGAAGCTATATGTAGAGAGCTAGATTGTCAACCTGGAGATATATTAGAGTATAAGGATGTTTAAGTTTATAATATAAAATTAAACTCAATAATCATAGGAGGAATGTATGAATATAGATGTTCTAAAAAAAATTTCACATGGTCTTAATAAATTAAACTGTACTTGGGGTGTTGGAGGTTCTGTACTACTTAATCAATATAATTTAGTAGAAAAGCCAAAAGACATAGATATTTTAATAGATTCTTCAGATACTCATAAAATTAAATCTTTTATGAGTACTATAGGACAACCTATAAACTTACCTTCTAAGGCCCCATTTCTAACAAGAGATTTTTTTGGGTATAATGTTGATGGTGTAATTATAGAGTTTATGGGAGATTTTAAAATAGACTTAGGTAATAATAATATATACGAATTTATATTAGATAGGAAATCTATAGTTCACGATAAAACTATAGATAGCATAAATATAAAATTCACCACTTTAGAAGATTGGATTGTTGCCTATAGCGTTATGAATGATCCTAAAAATAGAATACCTTTGATTAAAAATTATTTTGAAAATCATGGTATAAGTTATAGACACCTATTAGAAAGAAATCTAAATCAAAACTTACGTATTGATACTCTAGAACTTATATCTAGCTTACTAAATATGTAATTATCTTAAATTTTAAATAAAGAGATTATCTAAAATTGTTATAGGTTTATAAAAAAATGGGATATCTTATTTTTAAGATATCCCATATATTATTAAATAATCAATTTTTATATACCTATATTATAAACTAATTTGCTTTTTTCTTTTTCTTTAGGAATGAAAAATCTACAGTTATTGACACAATCGCAAATATAAGTAAGAATATCGGATAGTGTAAATATTTTATTATTCCCACAGAAGAAACTCCTGCTATACCAACAGCTGTTAGTATTTGCGCTCCATATGGTATCATTCCTTGCCAGCATGATGCGAACATATCTAACATACTAGCTATTTTTCTTGGATCAAGGTTATACTTTTCTCCAATATCTTTAGCTAGAGGACCAGCTGTTATTATTGTTATTGTATTATTAGCAGTACATAAATCTATCACACTAGCAAGTAAAGCTATACCAAACTTAGCACCAGTTGCTGTTTTTATTTTGCTTGTTATAAAGTTTAGTATAAAGTCTATACCGCCATTATGTTTTATTAACCCGATTACCCCTCCGACGATTAAAACTAAGATACATAATTCTTGCATTCCAGCCATACCTTCTGATACAGCGCTTATGAATCCCCATATATCTATAGTATTTGTAAATATACCTATTGCTCCTGCAAATAAAACTCCCCCTGCAAGAAGAACAAAAACGTTTGCCCCTGCTAAAGCACCTACTAACACAGCTACATAAGGTACGACCTTTATTATTTCATAAGACCCTGCTTCAGCTGAAGTAGTTCCGTATCCTGATGACATTACAGCTATTATTACAAGACTTATTAATGCTGCTGGTAATACTACAAGGAAGTTCATTTTAACTTTGTCTTTTAATTCACAACCTTGAGTACTTGCTGCCGCTATAGTAGTATCAGATATCATAGATAAGTTATCTCCAACCATAGCTCCTCCAACTATTATTGCTACTAGTAATTCTAATGGCATTCCAGTTTTTTGAGAAATACCTAGAGCTATAGGTGTTAATGCAGAAATTGTTCCAACTGATGTTCCCATAGATGTAGATATAAAACATACTACTAAGAATAACCCTGGTACTAATAAATTTGGTGGTAAAACTGATAAGCTTAGGTTAACGGTAGAATCTACTCCACCCATTGCTTTAGCTACACTACCAAAAGCTCCTGCTAGTAAAAATATTACAAGCATTATTAATATATTACTATCTCCAGCACTTTTACAGAATATTTCCATTTTAGTGTCTAAAGATTCTTTAGGATTAATCATAAAAGCTACACCTGCTGCAATTACGAACGCTGTTAATGCAGGCATTTTATAAAAATCTCCTGTTATAATACCACTTCCTAAGAATAATACTAAAAACACTCCTATTGGAAGTAATGCAAGTGCACTACCTTTATTTTCCTTTTTGTCAATTTGATTGCTCACATTTTGCATACTTTTGATCCCCTCTTAATTAATTTAAGGTATAGCTAACAGAGAAGGTATTTATACATATCTCCTCTGTTAGATTTAAATATATTATTTATATCTTATTAAAGACTTTTAGCAATCTTTTATTTCTTATAATCTATCAAGACCTTGTTTTAAGTCTGCTATTATATCTTCTGCTTCTTCTAATCCAACTGATATTCTTATTAAACCTTCAGATATTCCAGCTTCAGCTCTTTCTTCTGGAGTATATGGAGAGTGAGTCATTGAAGCAGGATGTTGTATTAATGTTTCACAGTCACCTAAGCTAACTGCAAGAACACATAATTCTAAAGAGTTTAAGAATTTCTTACCAGCTTCTAATCCACCCTTAACTTCGAAAGCAATCATTCCTCCTGGAAGATCCATTTGCTTTTTAGCTAATTCATATTGTGGGAAACTTTCAAGTCCTGGATAGTTAACTTTTGTTACGTTTTCATGAGCTTCTAAGAATTTAGCTACTTCCATAGCATTCTTACAGTGTCTATCCATTCTTACTTGTAAAGTTTTCATACCTCTTATTATTAAATATGCATCAAGTGAACTTAATACAGCACCTGTCATATCTTTTATTCCAAATAATCTTACTTGATTTACGAAATCTAATTTACCAGCAACAAACCCTGCTATAACATCTCCATGTCCATTTAAGTATTTAGTTGCTGAGTGAACTACTACGTCTGCACCTAATTCTATTGGTCTTTGTATATATGGAGTACAGAAAGTATTATCAACCATTACCATACAACCCTCTACTTCATGAGCTATTTTAGATACAGCTTCTATATCTATTAATTTTAAGTCTGGATTTGCTGGAGTTTCTAAGTATACAACTTTAGTGTTTTCTTTCATAGCTGCTTTTACTTCATCTAAGTTTGTAGCATCAACAAAAGTAATTTCAACTCCGTATCTGCTTATACCATGATTAAACATTGCATATGTGCATCCATATAATGTTTTACTTGCAACTACATGATCTCCTGCTTTTAATATTGTCCATAAAGCTGAAGTTATTGCACCTATTCCTGAAGCTGTTGATACACAAGCTTCTGCTCCTTCAAGTAATGCAACCTTATCTTCTAATTGAGCATTAGTAGGATTTCCTAATCTAGAGTATATGTATCCACCCTCTTCTAATGCAAATCTTCTTCCACCTTGCTCTGCACTATCAAATACGAATGTTGATGTTTTATATATAGGTGTTGTTAAAGCTCCTGATACAGCATCCTTTTGATGTCCACCATGAATTGCTTTTGTAGCAAATTTTTTGTTTTGTAAGTTTTCCATTTTTTATTTCCCCCTTGAATTTTGATATTATGATTTTTAACTATAGTTCCATAAGGAACATCTTTCGTGTTGCAAAAAACATTTTTCTTCAAGCCCACAAGTAACGTTTTCCTCGTTCCGAAAAACCCTTTCCCTTGTGTATACAATCAATGTATCACCTTTTTGTTTTGTTGTAAATATACTATGAAATTTTTGTAAAATTTGAAATTTTCCACCTCAGTTTTTATCAAATTTTCTGATAATTAAATAAATTTTTAAATTTAAATAAAACTTTTTACTATAAAAATTATTTTTTATGTTCCAAATATTGTATTTTAGCCATTTGTATATTGTATCCTATTTTCTTAAAATCATCATTTTTTATGCTCTTATTTTCAACACGTCAAGTTTTTTTTAGTATTTTTTTTAGTGTTTTTGAATCATAAATTTTTATAAAAAAAATAAAGTAATTTATTAAATAAAATAATTTACTTTATTTTTTCGAACTTAATTTATGATAAATTTCTCCATCATATCTCTGAAAAAGATATTTTTTTATCTGATTTTTATAAAAACAACAAGAAAACATTTTCATCGAAGCCTAAATTTATACTTTTAAAACTATAAGCTTTTATAAAAAAAGAACTCTAATAAA
>NZ_HG529417.1 GCF_000499525.1 Faecalimicrobium dakarense
AAAACAGAGTCCTTTTTTTCTACATAATCTTTACTTTTTTATAATTTATTTGTTCTTTTCAGGCATTATATTTTCAAATATAAAACCATGAAGTATGTCTAGTGAACTAGGTTCAAATTGCATTACTGATTTATTATTTATTCTTACATTCTTACTGTTAACTCCATCATCTATAGGGAATTCCATTTGAGTTATGTTGAAGTTACCTATTTTTAATACTCTACCACCAACACTAAGAATTTCAGCAGGCTTCATATTAGTCTTAACATAAGGAAGTATTGTATCTACTAATTTAGGGTATTTTGTCATAGGTAAATCTTTTACCCCCTTCATCAAGCCTTCAATGACTTGTCTTTGTCTTTTATCTCTTTCTAAAGCTCCTCCACTAGAACCTTTTCGTATACGTGAATATGCAAGAGCTTGATATCCATTTAATTTTTGTTCACCGGCACTTTGAATATACGATATAGGTTCTTTATTATCTTTAGTGTTCCATCCATACGTTTCAGGAATAAACTTGTTTAATTCTTTTATTTCATTTTGTTTAACATCTATAGTTATACCACCTAAAGTATCAATTATGTCCATAAACGAATAGAAGTCAACAATGGCATAGTTTTGTATGTCTAATTCAAAGTTTCTCTCTATTGTTTCTGCTAATAAATTTATACCACCGTATGCATAAGCTTCGGTAAGCTTTACATCTCCGTGTCCCGATGTAGAAACATATGTATCACGAGCAAGCGATGTTAGCTTTAAGCTTTTATTTTTACTGTCAACAGTAAGTATCATCATAGCATCGCTACGAGAATTCTTCTCTCCCGGTCTTCCATCTGTACCACAAAGTAATATATTAGTTATCCCTTCTTCGGCTTTATAATCATTTTTACTAGTTGTGCTGTTATCTCCCCCAGAATCATACATGCTATTTAATTTAAAGTAAACAAATCCAAATGCACTAGCAGGAATCATTATTATTAAAATTATCAATAGCGCGACTATTCTTTTTAGTATTTTATTACTCATTATTTTTCCTCCCAAATAAGTACCCATATTATTGCTTATATATTCTAATTTCTATTTAGCCCTCTTTATAATTTTTATTCAACCATATATAAATTTATGGATAATTTTTGCTATATAAAGCTATCGCTAACATTTTACCATAAGAGCTTTATTTTTTTCTACATAATTTATCTATTTTTGCACATTATTAAAAATATTTTAATTTGAAATATTTATTTTCACGTAAATAAGGTTAAAAATACTATTATTTATAAGCAAAAAGACCGTATACACTATTTGTAATACGGTCTTTTGTTATGATTATTGATAAAATTATTTAATACAAAAAATAATATTATCTTATAAAGTTTGTAAATATCTTATTTTCCTTTTCATTTTCTTTAACTTGGGATTTTCCAGCTTCAACTACTTTCATAATCCAAGCCATATTTTTACCAAGTACTCTCATTATTTGCATACCTTCTTCATCTTGTGTTACTTCTCCAGGAGTAGTTCCATAAGCTACATTCCAGTAGTTAGATGTTGGCATTATCATTTCTGAGTAATTAATATAATTATTTAGTTGGTCAAATACAGGTATTCCTCCTGATCTTCTTACTGCTACTACACTTGCTCCTATTTTATGTCTAAACATTCCTCCATTTGCAGAACCTACATAAAAAGCACGGTCTAAAAATGATTTCATAGTCCCTGCTATTGATGAGTAATAAACTGGTGATCCTAGAATTATTCCATCAGCTTCTTTGATTTTTTGTACCCATTCATTTACTTCATCAGTTTCTATAACACATCTTTCATTTTTATTTCTTGAACATCCTCCACAAGCTAGACATCCACGTACTAATTTATTTCCTACATGAACAATTTCTACTTCTATTCCTTCTTTTTCTAATTCTGTTGCTACAGCTTTTATAGAATTATAGGTATTTCCCTCTTTTTTAGGACTTCCATTAAATGCAACTACTTTCATAATTTTCCCTCCAAACAATAATTATTTATATGTGATTATTATATTTATCCTTTAGTAACCTTACAAGTACGCACTTTTTAGTAAGATTACTTACCTATAGGTAAGATTTATTGCAGTAATTACGTTTTTATAAAATAAAAAATAATATATAATATATTCATAAGAAATTTATTATATATTATTTTATTAAGAATAATTAATAGGTAGGTATAACTAATGGTTTATTATAACGGTAAAGAGTTTGTATGTTTATTAGATTTTGCGATGGAATTTATTAAAGGTAAATGGAAATCTATTTTATTATGTAGTTTATATAAAGGCCCTAAAAGATTTTTAGAACTTCAAAAATCTATTGGAGGTCTAAGTCAAAAAGTTTTAAATGAGAAACTTAAAGAACTTGAAAATGATGGTTTAATAGAAAAGATAATATATGCTGAAGTACCACCTAAAGTAGAATATTTCTTAACCGATAAAGGAAAAGAGCTCTATGAAATTATATCGCCTCTTGAAGATTGGTCTAATAAATACTACCCTAACTTAGATAAAGCTCATAAATAAATGTTATATAAAAGCAACTATAAAATTGCTTTTATATAACATTTATTTTTTATTTAAAGAGATATGAGTAAACTATATGCTCAAACAAACCTAAAATAATCAAAAATTAAATTGTTATTACATATATTCCCTCTTATTCCCTTTTTTCACATAATCCCAATTTACTTCTACATTCTTTCTAACTCTTTGCAATAAACTAAGAGCAACCTCTATTTCATCAGAAGAAAGACCATCTAAGGCAACTTTAGCTGAATGTTCTTCTTCTTTAATTAAAAATTCATAAACTTCTAATCCTCTTTTAGTTGGATAAAGCTTTTTGATTTTTTTATTAATATCATCACTTTTTCGTTCAATAAATCCCTGCGTTTCAAGTTTTTTTATTGCGCGAGATGTTGTTGTACGGTCAACTTTAGCCATATCAGCTAGCTTTTCTTGAATAATCCCCTGATTTTCACAAATTCTTACCAGATATAAATATTGTCCCTTAGTAAGATCAATTTCCTTAAATTCTATATTACTTATAGAGTCTAATGCTCTAGCTATCATTCCAATTTCACGAAGAATATCCTTCATAGTTAAAACTCCTTCAATATTTTGTTGCATTTGCAACAAAATTATTTTATACTTGTATTAATTAAATTATAACTTATTTGATAACATCATAAAAGTAGGAGGAATTTCAATGGACTGGATAATTAAAACATTTAATGAACTAACAACAGATGAACTATACAATATACTTCAGCTTAGAAATGAAGTATTTATAGTGGAACAAGAATGCCCTTACCAAGATATTGATGATAAAGATAGAGAATCTTATCACTTATTTCTAAAAAAAGATAATGAGGTAATAGCTTATTCAAGAATTCTAAAAAAAGGTGTTTCATATGAGCAAGCTTCTATTGGAAGAGTTATTGTAAAAAAAGATTACCGTGGTGGTAGTATAGCTAGAGATATGCTCTTAAAGGGAATATCCTTTATAGAAAATAACCTAAATGAAAAAGAAATCAAAATTCAAGCACAAGCCTATTTAGATAAATTTTATAGTAGCCTTGGATTCGAAAAAACATCTGATGTATATTTAGAGGATAATATTCCTCATATGGATATGTTATATAAAAAATAATATTTATAGATAAATTCCGCATCACTTATTTGTGATACGGTTTTTCTAGTTGCCTATAATACATATTCTCAAATAAAATTTTTGGTATTTATAAGCTATAATTTATGCCTTATAATATATTTATCAAAATAATTAAGTTAGAAGGTAGATAAAATGTTTGAGAACTTATACGAGAATTTACTTAAGAAAGTTAATAACGGCAATCAATGTGTAATGCTTACCTATTTAGATTTACATAATAATGAATGTGGTTCAATAGAAAATAAAATTCTTTTAACTAAGGAGGATATAGATAAAAAATCTATCCCTCTAGATAATAATATTTATATAAAAATTAATGATGCTATCTCAACTGGAAAGATTGAAAAAGTTAATATTGAAGGAAATAAACTTGTTGTAATTGAGCCATTTTTTCCTAAGCCACGACTAATAATTTTTGGTGGTGGACATATAGCAAAACCATTGGTAGAATTTGCATCTAAAGTTGGTTTTTCTATAACTGTTATAGATGATAGACCTTACTTTGCTAACTCTAGCCGTTTCCCAGAAGCTGAAAACGTTATTTGTGAAGATTTTAAAAAATCATTTGAGCTTATCAAGTTTAGGAAATCTGATTTTGTTGTTATCGTAACAAGAGGTCATAGACATGATGGGTTAGTTTTACGTGAAGTTTTAAATTATAACCTTAGTTATATTGGTATGATAGGCTCAAAACGTAGAGTTAGAGGTATGATGGATGATTTAGCTTCAGAAGGTTTCTCTAAAGATGCTCTAGATAAGGTTAATTCACCTATTGGACTTGATATTGGTGCAGTTACTCCTTATGAAATAGCTATTTCTATAGTATCTGAGCTTATTATGTTCAAAAATAAAGGGCTTATAAATATAGACTCTAAGAAGTTTTCGCACCCTGAGTTTGATAACGAAGTTGTTTTAAAATTATGTGAAAAATCCTCTACTCCTAGAGCTATTATAACTATACTATCATCTAAAGGTTCTGTTCCTAGAAAAGCTGGTGCTAAAATGATAACTTATCTTGATGGAAGGACATTAGGTAGTATCGGTGGTGGATGTAGTGAAGCAGGGGTATTAACTAAAGCAAGGGATGTTATGATTAATAAGGGTTTTTTAATTGAGCGTGTTGACATGACAGGCGATGTCGCGGAATCTATGGGTATGGTCTGTGGAGGAATTATGGATGTTCTTATAGAGGTATTTTAAATTTTTATAGACTCCTATAATTTTAATAAACTAGTCTAATAAAAAAGCCTGGGTGTCTTTTCCCATGGCTTTTTTAATTAAGGCCTTCTAGCTCCTCTATATACTTTTTCGTAGTATCCTGATAACTTAGATTTTTTAACTCCATCTCTAGGATTAGATGCATGTATAAACTCATCATTTCCTATATACATTCCTACATGACTTACTTTACCCTTTTTCATTGTATCAAAAAATACTAAATCTCCTGGTTGTAAGTCTTTTTTCTCTACTGCTTGTCCAAACTTACTTTGATCATATGATACTCTTGGTATATCTTTTCCTAGTTCAGTTTTGTATATGTACCTTACTAATCCTGAGCAATCAAATGCATTCGGTCCATTCGCCCCCCACACATAAGGTTTCCCGATCTGTTTTTCTAATGATTTTATCGCATTATCCATTTTATTAGATGTCTTAGATTCATTAATATTAGATACTTTAGATTCATTAACAATAGAATCATTATTAACCGTAGTAGTATTTATTGTGTTACTATTTTGGGAATGAATATCTGTTTTTTGTGTATCTATTTTGCTCATATTAATAGTACTTAATATTGTACTTAGCATCTCTAACGTGTTTAAACTATTATTACTGCATGAGCATGAACATGTGCATGAACCATTCATACCGCCTGAGTTTCCTAATGTATTTTTTAATATATAATCAAAAGGATCTGAATTTGTAGTACTTAATGAGTTTCTATTATTTAAATTAGAGCGGCTCATACTATTTAAAAGGCTACTTAAAACAATTTGACTTACATCACTCATATGTCTAATTCCCCTCTGCTTTGATTTTAGAAGAGTAATAAAATATATATTTATTAAAAGCTTTAATTTTATATAAAAATTACGTCTATTAATTATAATCGGCTTTTTGTATTTTTTATTTAGTCATATTGATTAGGTTATTTACTTAAGCTATTTTATGGAACTTATTTTTCAGGAGTTGTATTTTCCATAGGTTTTGTGGAGTGTGTATTTTTATTATCGAATATAAATCTAGATATTTCATTTTTGTGTCTTTTACTTAATTTATCAAATTTTAAATTGTATAAATATTTACCATTTCTAAAATTAGTTCTCTTTTTTATTATAGTGCTTTTTATATCATGAGTTTTTCCATCTATATCAATTTTTATCTTAATATTTTTGCTTTGATAAATATTTTCGCAAGTTTCCATAAGCATACCATCTACACTAATATCTAAAGTATTTCCACTGTATTCTATACGTTCTCTTGGTAAAATTGTATAGTTTAGATCTAGAACTACAGGCAATCTATAATTTTTTCTTCTATTATTTTTTTCTATAGGTGCTCTTATTTCACCCTTATAGTATAATACATTATCTTCTATTATTTTTTCAGTTATTAAAAGTTCTGTTGTGTATAATCCACTACAGCTTACAAAATCTACTTCTATAATACTTTGATTATCAAATCTAATAATATCATACTTATCAATTGGGCATCTAAATAAAACTTCCCTATTGTTTAGATATTCTATATCACTTGTATATACTCTGCCATTACACCTAGTACGTATTACTGAATTTATATCGTCTTGTAAAATCTGCTTATATTTATTTAGTGATTTTTCTATATATACTTCAGATTTTCTATTAAATAAACTAAACACCATCTATTCCCCCTCTTTTTTAGATATCCCCCTATATTTAGTATAGTATAGTTTCACTGTAAAAAATATAAACTTTCTTCCTAAATAAAACATCTTCAATTTTCATTTCTTATATCTTTTTTTCTTATGCATTCTAATATATATCCTATTCCCATTCCTATAAAACTACCTGCTGTTCCCCACATAAAATTATCTGTAATAAATCCAATCGCTGTTCCAATCATAAGTCCACCTAGCATTAAATTAACTGATAGTTCATCTTCCTCTTCTTCATCGAGTTCTATATAATTACTTTTGGGCAACTCCTTTATTTCAATTATTTCTTCGCCTTTAATTTTATTCTCATTAATTATTAAGTCGTCTAAGGTTACATTAAATATATCTCTTAATAATATAAGGTTATCTATATCTGGATACGTTTTGCCTGATTCCCATTTTGATACAGCTTGACGAGATACGTTTAACATTTTTGCAAGTTGTTCCTGTGATAAGTTTTTTTCTTTTCTTAATTTTTTTAGATTCTCACCTAAGTTCAATATAATCACCTCATCTTAACTTAAATTATATTTATTTATGTAGAAATTAACAATCATTGTATAGTTGCATTTTGTTAACTGATGGTTGCATTGCTGATATTATCTAGATTCTGCTTAAATCTTTATAAGAAATAAATATTTATCCTATAATTTAAAAACCGCATCACTTATTTGTGATACGGTTCTTTATAAAACTATTATTTATATATTATTAAATAATAGTTTTATAATTATATTTTTAGCTAAGTATAAGATTTATAACAGACAGCGCTCCTATTATCCATAGAGTAAAACTTATTTTATTAGTTTCATTAGCCACAACATGCATTATTATATAAGAAATAAATCCGAAACATAATCCAATACTAATGCTATAAGTTAAAGGCATTAATAAAATAGTTACAAATGCAGAAATAGCTATTTTACTATCGTTAAAGTCTACTTGCCTAATACTAGAGAACATAAATACACCTACTAGTACAAGTGCTGGAGATGCAGCATATCCTGGTACTACTCCTAAAAGAGGCGTAAATAGTAATGTAACTAAAAACAATCCAGCAGTAACTACAGATGCAAGTCCCGTTCTAGCACCAGCAGCAATTCCTGCAGCAGATTCTCCAAAAGTGGTAACAGTACTTGTTCCAAGTAAAGATCCTATTAATGTAGATGTAACGTCTGCATATAGCATTTTTGAAAGCCCTTTTACATTGCCATCCTCATCTTCTAATCCCATTTGCTTACAACAACTTATTAAGAAAGCTAAAGAATCAAACATGTCTATAAACATAAATGAGAATATTGGACCTATTAATGAAAACTTAAGTGCACCAATTATATCAAGCTTAAATGCAACTGGTTCAATACTCGGTGGTGCAGATATTATAGAAGTAGGAAGCTCTACATATCCTAAAGCTATAGATAATGCAGTAGTAATGACGATACTTATTAATATACCACCCTTAACTTTTTTAACTTCAAATATTCCCATAAGTACTAGCCCTAATAAAGAAATTATAACCGTTGGTGTAAATTCAGCTAAAGAAACTAACGTAGCTTCATCTGCAGCTATAACTCCCATACCTTTTAAACCAACAAATGCAAGAAATAATCCAATCCCCGCTGCAGAAGCGATACTCAATTCTTTAGGTATAGCTTCTGCTATATATTTACGAACTCCAGTCACTGCTAAAATCAAAAATATCATTCCTGAAATAAATACAACTCCAAGTGCTTGAGTCCAATGAATTCCCTCTCCAATAACAAGTGAATATGTAAAAAATGCATTTAGTCCCATTCCTGGTGCTAATGCAAAAGGTGCATTTGCTAAAAATGCAAAAATTAAAGTACCAATGGCTGTAGCTAAAATTGTAACAGTTATAAGTGCAGATTTATCCATACCAGCATCAGATAATATTGCTGGATTTACAAATACGATATACGCCATTGTTAAAAATGTTGTAAGTCCTCCAATTACTTCAGTTCTTGCGTTAGAACCACGCTCAGAGTATTTGAATATCTTATCTAAGAAAGATGTTGAAGTATTGATTTGTTCATGCGGTCTTTGTGATATCATAATCTTCCTCCTAAAAATTTGTAATAAAAAAAGATATATATTCTACATGAATAGAACATATATCTTAAAGACTCTTAAATAAAATATCTATAAGTATTTGTTAACCATTCATAGCAAACCCATTTACGGCGAGTTCGTAGAGACTTATGGACCATATTACCATAGATATATGAATATTTAATCTTAATTTTTATTTATTATATAATATATATAAACATTTTTCAACAAATAAATTAAAATGTTCGCTTATTTAATAAATTCTCCCATTGAACAGGTGTAAATGCCTTGCAATTATATACCTGTTCAAATTGTTCAACTACATTGCCTGTATTTTCTTCTATATTTCTCATACTAAAAAATATACTTCCTTCAACTTTCTCATAAGTTCTATTTATAGTTATTTCTTGGGCTATTTCTTTTGCTATATCTACATTACCTATATTTTGACCTATATATAACCTAACATCTGTACCCTCTACTAAATCTGACCACCATCTTACTAAACTTTCATAAGGACTATTTTTATTATCTATAGTCCAATAAATTTGAGGAGCTATATAGTCTACAATACCTTCTTCTACCCAAGTTACAGTATCCATATATGCATCATAATAACTCTCTAAATTTTTACTCTCTGACCCTTTAATGTCGCTACTTTTATTTTTCCAAACACCAAATGGACTTATACCAAATTGAACACATGGTCTTGTTGATTTTATTACGTTATATACTAATCTAATCATTTGGTTTACGGCTTCACGTCTTCTATTTGCAATTTCTCCTTCTCTATCTTCTCCTTCTGGTAGAGGATAATTATATGGATAAAAATAATCATCAAAATGAATTCCGTCTACACAATAATTTTTTATTATCTCATAAACTGTAACAGCAATATAGTTTATAACTTCTGGATTTTCTGGGTTGTAAAATAACGCATTTTCAAAAGGTAGAACCCAATCTGGTCTTAATTTTGCTATATTGTTATCTGCTAATTTATTTAAATCAGTTCCTTGTGTAGTTACTCTATATGGATTTAACCATGCATGAAACTCCATATTTCTTTTGTGAGTTTCCTCAATCATAAATTCTAACGGGTCATATCCCGGATCAACGCCTTGTTTTCCTGTAAGATACTCTGACCATGGATTTATAGCTGATTTGTATAATGCATCTGATACTGGTCTTATTTGAACAAATACTGCATTAAAATTTAATGCTTTTAAAGTATCTAGTATTTCTATAAATTCTTTCATTTGCGCTTTTGGATTATTTTGTGTTTTAGGCCAATCAATGTCATATACAGTTGCTATCCATACGCCTCTAAGTTCTACTCGTTTACAATCGTTTCTCATATCCTCACACTCCTATAAAATAGTATGATGATTTATTGTAAAGTGATAATAATACTTAAGATTTTTATAATATATTAAAACCGTATCACAAATAAGTGATACGGTTTATTCTTTAGAATACACTCTATTTAATATCTAAACTAACCTATTTTTATAGACCTCATAGAAAGAGAACCATGTTCTATTTCTGTAAATATAAACTCAACCTTATCTCCTTCTTCCATCAATCCAGCAATATATAATAAAGGTAGATAGTGTTCATCAGTTGGAGCAGAAAGGAATGCTTCTCTCCCCATCTCTTTATAATTAATTAACTTATTATGATCGCCCTTAATAATAGCATCAGCTACAAATTCATCAAATTCAACTGCCCAAGCATAAGGATTTACATCTTTATCTGTTTTCATCTCTCTTAAATTATGAACTATATTACCACTACCCAGAATTAATATACCTTCTTCTCTAAGTTTAGATAATCTTTTACCTAGATTATAGTGATACTCTTCGTTTTCTAATGCATTTAAACTTAATTGGAAAACAGGCACATCCGCTTTTGGAAATATATATTTTAATATACACCATGCACCATGATCGATTCCCCAAGTATCAGTTAGCTTTACATTATAATCTTTCAATTCCTCAAATACCTTATTTATATAAGGCTTTGCTCCACTAGTTGAGTATTTCATATTATATAATTCTTCTGGAAATCCATAAAAATCGTATATCTCTTTAGGCGAATCTTGTTCAGTTATATAAGTTCCATTAGTCACCCAATGCGCTGATATAACCATTATAGCCTTAGGCTTATCTAATTCCTCACCTAATTTATTTAACATTTTAGTATATGAGTTTTCCATAATCGCATTCATAGGACTTCCATGCCCTATAAATAAGACTGGTTGCTTTTTAACCATATATAACCACCGTCACTTTATCTTATTTTGTTTTATTCTTACCCAAATCTCATATAAAAAATCTCGCCAATAAAAATTTATATTTTTATGCTATCATCTTACAGTTGCACCTTATAAATTTCTTTTTAAATAAAATAAAACCGTATAACAAGTAAGTTATACGGTTTT
>NZ_HG529418.1 GCF_000499525.1 Faecalimicrobium dakarense
TTTAATTATTTAGAATTATTTCTTATATGTGCTGCTACCTTAACATCTTCTCTTTTTATATGACTAATTATCCAATTAGCAACTTTACTATTAATTTCACCAACCAAAGCAATGCTTGGCCCATCAGCTAAAAGTTTTTTTTGTATATTTTCAACAGTATCTATAAAGTGTTGATGGTACTTTTTATGATTATTGTAATCAGGATATTTATATTTCATTTGTAAAACTTCTTCACGCGAAAAGTGAGTTTTTGTATAAGAAGATAAAAATTTTACTGTTTTTTCTAATTCAGCTCTACCCTTTCCCTTATTGCAAGCTTCTAATAAATCATTAATTGCCTTTATTAGTTCTTTATGTTCTGTATCAATTTGCATGTTGCCTGTTAGTAAATCATCAGACCATTTATATGCCATTTTTGTCCCCCACAATCTATTGATGTATTATTTTTTGGTAAATATTAACAGAAATTATAACATTATATGATAATAAAGTCAATTTTCTAACAAAATAAGGAAAGGACTTTTTATTAGCCTTTCCTTGTTTTCTTAATTGCTTGATTTTATGTTTATCCATGCATCATCATATAATTTTTTAACATCTTTAGGGAAATCAGCATAGATTTCGCATCTATCCATTATTTCTTTAGTCATGTATGCATTAGGATTATTTCTAACTTTATCTGGTTGTTCTAATCTTGCTTCTTTATTCGGAGTTGTATATCCTATTTCATCAGCTATTCTTAATGCACTTTTCTTATCACTTACAAAGTTTATGAACTTTTCAGCGCCTTCAACATTTTTAGCATTATTAGGTATACATAAGCTATCAATCCAGAAGTTTGCTCCCTCTTTAGGTACTACATAAACTAAATTAGGATTTTCATCTTGAAGATTTAATCCTTCTCCAGACCAAATCATATTTATGTCAGATTCTCCTGCTGGAATCATTGTAGTTCCATTATCAACACCATATATTGGATTTACTAGTTTTCTTTGACTTAACAATAATTCTTTTGCTTCTTCAATTTCTTTTGGATCAGTTGAATTTAAAGAATATCCAAGCTTCTTTAAAGCTGCTCCCATTGTATCTCTATATGTATCAAACATAAAAATTTTATTTTTATATTTTTCATTCCATAATATATCCCAGCTATCTACTTCTTCTTTTACTACATCTTTATTATAAATAAGTCCTATTGTTCCAAACATATAAGGTACTGAATACTTATTACCTTGATCTATTTCTAGGTTTAAATATTCTTCATCCATTTGAGATATATTAGGTATATTATTTTTATTTAGTTCTTGGACAAGATTTTTTTTAATCATTCTTGGCATTAAAGCATCAGACACTAAAATAACATCATATTTTACGCCTCCACTCTTAACCTTTTGATACATAGTTTCCATATCATCAAAAGTTTCAATATTAACTTTTATACCATATTGTTTCTCAAATTCTTTTATAGTTTCTTGATCTATATTTTCTCCATAGTTAAAAAAGCTTATTTCTTCAGAAGAATTTTTACTACATCCTACAAAGAATACACCCATTATTACGATACAAATTGATAAACTCAATAATTTAAATATTTTTTTCATGCTACAATTCCTTCCATGTATTATACGAATATTCTAATACCCCAAACTATCATAGGTCAATCTACTTTTATTTATAGCTTATAAATATTTTTTAAAATTATTTATATTCCTATGTAAAAGAAGCATAATACTCACTAAATTAAATGAGTACTATGCTTCTTTTGGTTATATATAAAATATTTAAATTTACATAGCTCTAGCAGGAAATATTGCATCTAAAATTCCAATAACTATAGCTGCCAATACTGCTCCCATAATAGATACTCCCATATTAGGAACTACATATTGTGCTAAGTATATTATTATTGCTGCAATTATAAACCCTTTTATTCCCTTACCAAAAGGTGATGCATCAACTCCCATAAATGCCTCTACTAAATAATCTAATCCTGATATTACAACAGCTGCTATTAAATATGACCACATTCCATTGATTGTAAATCCTGGAGTTAAAAATGATGTTATCATCAAAATAATTGCAACTAGTATAAATCTTCCTATCCATCTTAATAAACTATTATCATTTCCCATATAAACCACTCCTTTAATAAAATAATATTTTATTTTACACGAAATTTTTTAACTTATTGTCATTACCTTTTTATCATTAAATAGTAGATCTACAAATAAAACCTCAGTAGAAATTACATAACTGGATGTCCATAATAAATATATACATTTCTCTCCTATATTTATTATTTTTAGTTTATAGTTATATATTGACCACTATATTAGATAATATTCCCTATAATATAAAAAAAACTTAAAATTAAGATTTTTTGTATAATTCTTAAAATATAATAGTAATGTTTCTATATAATATTTTATTTGTACATAAAAAAACCGTATCACTTATTTGTGATGCGGTTCTCCACACCTTACTCCTCGGAGCATTGAATTTTTTATATATTAAACTTAAATGCAAAGCTTTTTTTCATATAAATAGATAAAAAGCTTAGGTACTGTGGAACATATAAGCTTAAGAATTTATATAAATAATAACTCATAATTGCTGCTACGCATACAATTATAAAATCAAGTATAATATTATTTATTCCTACATTTACTGGTAAACTAGGAATAAATATTTTTAAAACCCCAAAAATAACTGTTAGAAAAAGTGCTCCGTTTACTAGACATAATGCTAAAATCACAAACCCAAAAGATATCACTAAAGTCATTACTATCATTATATTTAGCATCCCAACAATAATATTGACACAGGTATATATGAATTTATTCTCTATCATTACATACCTCTCCACATACCTCAATTTTTTTTAGACTACTAAAAACTTTCTTAGACATAAGTGCTATTAAGCCAGAAACTAAAGCAGCTACGAATATAATTATATGTGTATCATTTTTAAGTGCTTCAAATAAATATCCATATATAATTTGACCAATAGGAGTAGCACACATTGTCATAGCCAAACAGAATGAAATAACTTTTCCAGTAAGATGAGTTGGTGTTTCACTTTGGATAAAAGTTAAAATTTGAATACTAAATAAAGTAGATACTGCCATTATTAAGAAGCAACAAGCTGTAACAACAATATAAGAAATCATAGCATCTACATTAAACATAAGTACAACACCCATTGGAATAAGACCTAATATAGCAACTAATAAAATTATATGGCTGTGGTAAATCTTAACTTTATTCATTAAAACCCCTGTCATAATTCCACCACATAGTCCTCCAAAAGCTAGCATACCTTGAGTTATTCCATATGCTTGACTAGACATATTTAATACTTGAGTAATAATAACCGGAATACCAATCATTATTAAAGAGCTTAAGAATAAATTAAAACAAGATATTATACCAATCGTTTTAAAAAGTACTGGTTTCTCTTTAAATATAAAATTTAAACTAGTTAGAAAATCTTCCTTTACAATAGAAAAGGCACTTAATGTAGTTTCCTCTTTTGTGTAAGGTATTTTTATGAATATTTCCATAACCGCAGATACAAAGAAGCAAATTATACTTGCTATTAAAATAGGCATAAGTCCATAAAATCCATATAAAATACCTCCTATTACAGGACCTAATAAGCCTGCAAGTGAACTAACTTGATTTATAACGGCATTTCCTGGTAATAAATTATCTCTATCTACTAAAAGCGGTATACTGGCTTGAACAGTTGGTTGATAAGCTCCTTGGATTCCATATAAAATCATTAATGTAACTATTAACATAAATACTAAGTTTATTTTTCCAATAGAAAGTAAAAAAACAGTAATTAATAAAGCTGTTAAAAAATCTAAAAACACCATAATATTTCTTTTATTAGCTCTATCTGCAATAATTCCTCCAAAAGGAGTTACTGTAATCATAGGAATTAGAGAACAGGCAGACACAGCTCCAAATAAAGCTGCAGAGTTTGTAGTATCTAAAAGATAAAGTGGCAATGCAAACCTTAAGATTGAATTTCCAAAAAGAGAAATTATTTGACCTATTACCATCAGAGTAAAGTTTTTGTTAAAAAGTTTTGTTTTATTATTCAATTGAACAACCTCCATATATTAATATTATAATTTTAAATTTAAATACATTCGTTCGGTATGTATAAATTTAAAATTAAACTGCCACTTTGGGCAGTATTGTTTTAACCTATGCATAAACCACATAAATTGTGCTATATTTTTACTTTCTTTCTCTTTCGATAATAGCTCTATATCTTTCTAATACTTCTAGAACACTATCATCTAGCACAGGAATACCTAAATCTGATACTAATTTTTTAAAGAAGTTAAACTTATTCTTAAATTCTTCTTCTGTACAATGGAATATAGCTGGATTTATCCATATGTTCATTAAAATCATGAATGCTTCTGCAAGCTCTTTTGGATTATTACTAGCTATAGATCCGTCTTCTATACCTTCTCTAATAATCGGCTCTACAAGGTTAGGTACAATACTTTCTACTGTATTGTAAAGTTGTTGAGTTAAAAATCTAGGATTCTTCATTAAATTAGGCGCTGCAGTAGCCAACCTTTCTTGACCAGGGTTTTTTAAAGAAATAAACAACATTTGCTTAAGTTTTTCTAGCCCTGTGTAAGAGGTAGATTCTTTTATTTCTAAAAGTTGACTATCTGATGAATCATAAAGTCTAGGTATAACAGCTTCTATTATTTCTTCTTTGGATTTGAAATGATGATAAATAGCTCCTTTGCTTAAATCTCCTAAAGCGTCTACTATGTCCTGAATAGTAGTGTTATCATATCCTTTTTTTAAAAACAAATCCATTGATGTATCGAGAATACGGTTTATTGTAATCTCAGGATTTTTATTTCTTGCCATTTTAATTCTCCTTTACATACTTTCGTTCGGTATGTAATAAGCGTAGCAGTTAATTTTCTCTATGTCAACAAAACTTTAAAATAAAAAACCGTATCACTTACTTGTGATAAGTTTTTCCGCTAATTTTTTCATCAATTATTGGTTAAAATAACATAAATGTTAAATATTTTAGATAAAGGAGATATTTTATATGGATTTTTTTAGTAGTCAGGAAACACTTAGCACAATTGACTGGGTACTCCGTGCTGTTATTGCTTTTTTCTTTTTGCTGGCTATTGCAAAACTCTTAGGTCAACGTTCCATTTCTCAATTAAGACTACTTGATTTTGCTATTACTTTAGTAATTGGTAATATTATTGCCCATCCATTGTCTGATGAAAAACTTGGATTAGAAGGTTCCATTATTACAACTCTTGTATTAGTTATCCTATATGTTGGTGGATTATTCATAATTCTTAAGTTTCCGTCCCTTAGAAGACTTATTAATAATTCACCAATTACAATTGTTCAAAATGGTGAAATCCTTTATAGCGGATTAAAAAAAGCAAGAATATCAATTGATGTATTATTAGAGGAATTGCGTGAAGAAAAAGTAGAAGATGTGAAAAAGGTAGCATTAGCAACTTGGGAGCCTAATGGTAAAATTTCTGTTTTTTTACATCCAAAATACGAGCCAATTACACCTTCATCTTTGAATATAGAAATAGAACCTTTTAATTTTCCAAGAACAATTATTAAAGAAGGTAAAATTAATTTCAATGAGCTAAAATGGCTTAATAAAGATGAAAACTGGGTTGTTTCCAAATTGGAAAGTTTATATCAAACTGATGTAAAAAATGTCTTGCTTGCCACACTTGATAATAAAGATATTTTAAACGTTTTTTTATATAAATAATGCATTAAGGCTTAAACATATCCATTTATGTACAGATTAGTTTAAGCCTCTTTGGTGGGTATTTTTATTTAATAGGTATTAATCTCTAAAAGGGAAAGATAATAATAATAGTGTTTCTAAAAATGAAAGTGGAAAAACTCTACGTCTAAAGCGTCTGAATCTTCTAGGACGACCAAATTGTCGTTGTTCATCATGTTCATCTCCACAACCATGATCTATTACATCCTCCCCAACTAATACGATAACGTAATCTGCATCTACATGTTCAATTATTCCATCAAATGTACTTCCATCTTTCATTGTAAACAAAGTATGATAGTTCATGTACCTTTTGCACATATCATGCATGCATTGTAAATCTCGGTTATTCTCATTTCTTTTTATACTCATTTTTTAACCATCTCCTCTCTAGTATCATTATATTAATCTATAAGAATAACGACACAGTTTTAATGGCTAAATATTTATAAAATATTCTACAAATAATTTATCTATTCTATTTATTTTTTAGATTTTTTATTGGTATCATAATGAATATTGGATATTTTAACTAATTTTATAAATCTGAATTTAAATTTAATGTAAATCTTTATTCGTTACACTGTATATAAACTAATTAATAAATTTCATTACTTAATAGGCCTTATAATTAATCATAATCACATGAAAAAATGAAGGGTCTTTGCATTCTTCAGTCGGCCCTTCATTCACTAAGTATATTATTTTACATCTTCATTTATTTGTAGCTCTATACTATTTATCAAAATCTAGATTCCTTACTTGTGATACGGTTCTCAGTACCTTACTCTACAGAGTGTAATTTTCTATATTATTCTTTAATCTAAAAAAATGATATTTGAAAGTTATTAAAGCTATTATATTTAGCAATTCCAATTTATCTTCGCTGGATTAGGCTCATCCATTATAGCAACTTTACGTAAAGCATTCTCCATGTTTTTGCACTCTCTTGCTGCAATTTCATCATAAACCTCAACCTTCTCATTCACGCCAATAGATGAGTATGCTACAGCTGCAGCACCGTAAAATGCAAGCCCTAAAGAACTCGTTACAGTATTAATTGTTGCCGTTGTTGCTGCAATTGCCCTAGCTGCAGCTTGTGCAGCTGGATTTCCTTCTACTTCTCTTGCAACTATTTGAGCTTCCTTAATAATTTTCTTTGCCTCTGTTAATTTTATATTTCCTTCTAGCCATTCATTAGATGCATTCAATGCATTTTTTAAACGAGAATCCTTGGGATAATCTTTTTCATAAATAGGTAGAATATGCTCCCTTGCATATTCATTACACCATTTTACAATTGTATTTTTACTTTGTGTTTCTATTAGCCCCATAAGAGAAACAATATATGGTGAATCTGCTTTTCCAAGCATTTTTCGCACTTTAGCCATAATAACTCCTTTTTCTTAAATATATTTTTTAATTCTTATCATATTATCAGTCATACCAACCCAATACTCTAAGGTTGACCTTAATCTACTCACTAAACTATCAATATCATCTTTAGCCGCAGACTCTGGTTTCTTTGTCTAAATAATCTTATGCAGATAAATCTACACACTACAATTATACTTTAATATAAATAATTCCAAAACTATTTTGCATAAAAATGCACATCTTCTAGTCTGTTATTAATCTTTCAGTTATAAAATAATAAAGACACATCCATCTTATAGATATATGTGTCTTTATATTACAAAATCCGTGCTCCCTTACTTGTGGTACGGTTCTACGTACCTTACTCTACGGAGCGCGATTGCTAAGCTTTTTATTTAAATAGCTTAATATTGATAAATTTCAAATTTTTAATGAATTCTTACATTTTTATTTAACACTACATCATTTTTATTATAAATTTAAAAACCTCTCATATGATACATAAACCTGAGAGGTTTTTATCAAAATTATAACATATTATTTGTAAAAAATAGTGAACCGTATCCTTTATTAATTATATAATTTCCTATTTTTTAACTCCATATTATTTAATATATTTTAAGCTTCTTAATTATCTCAAAGTTAAAGTTAACCCTTTACTCATCTTTTAAGATTATTGAATTATATTATATTTCTTCATAAGTTTCTAATAATCTAATATAATGATTAGCTTCTCTTAGCACATGATCTGCAAGAAGTGGAAGTATTATTGATCTTATTTCACAATCAGAGATTCCTTCTGTAGCTGCTTGCTTAAAGTTTTTCAGTTGGATAGTTTGACATAAAGTTTCATCTGTAACACTATCTATTGTGGCATCTGTCATAGCTAGAGCTTCTTTCCTTAAGCATTTAAATTCATGAGCAAATTCATCTGCAGTATCAATCAATTCTTCTTCAGTAGGATCAAGTAATCCTCTTATAAATTGTGCATGTTCCATCATAATCTGATCCCAAAATAACTCTGTTTCTCTAGTATCCTTAGAATCAATATCAACCCCATTTTCAAGGTCATTTACTAATGAAAGATATAGTTTTGCTTCACGTAATATATGTTCAATAAGTAACGGATAATTAAATGTGAATATATTGCATGACAAAACATCATCTAGTATTCTCTGCTTAAAATTAATAAGTCCTCTAAGAAGTCTCTGTGCATTTGCATTAAGTCGACATACAAAGTTTACTAGATTAGAACTAACATTAGGATTTCTTCCACTACATAGTTCTAATTCTCTCCTAGTTATATTTGTATTTATCCTTATGCCTGTGAAGTTTTGAGTCTGCTTCTCTGCTTCTAACGTAAAGTCAGTTATAATTTCCCCAGAATTTAAGACATTTGATCTTATTATCCCGTTGCTAGTATCCACTGTATTTGATAGTAGTTTTTCAAACTCATTTTTATAAAATTCTGCTTCATTAGCAAGACTTGAGTCTTTAGGCGTAAACCCAGCTTCTAAAAAGAAAGAGTGTTCCTTCATTATTCTTGCAAAAAACAAATGTAATTCAAGTGATAAAATAACATATCTTTGATCATTTATCATAATATAATACCTCCTAAAAATGTTTTCCCTGCATTATATGCATTGAGATATTTATTAGTGACAAAATAATACATTATTACCTAATATTTATTCTTAATTCTTATAATCTTGGATGAAGGATTATCACAATCCAATTATGAATGTTTATGTTAAGTCGTTAATAATAAAACCATATCACGAGTAAGTGATATGGTTTTATATACTAACAAATACAACTCTTTCTTTTACGACCTACCCTATTCATAGACATTACTTTTTGTATATATTCTTAAGCTGCCGTTACTTTACAATTAGTAGTTCCCAACGTTACCTATATTTTCAGTCACCTCTAAGGCTCTTTCATTTAACCATTTTCTTGGCTTCTATATACATTATTTAAACATATACTAATATTTAAAATCTAAAAGCTTACTTTTTAATTGATCTTCAATATTTCTTAATTCTACTTCAGCTTCCTTACGTTTTTGACGTCCTTCTGTTTGTATATTAAGTATTTCATCAAGAGTTGAAATTAATGATTCATTAGTAGCTTTAAGTGTTTCAATATCAACAATTCCTCTTTCAGACTCTTTTGCAGTTTCTATAGTTGAAGTTTTTAATATTTCTGCATTTTTACGTAAAAGTTCATTTGTCATATCTGTTACTTCTCTTTGAACTTTTGCAGCATTAGCAGCGTGAGCAACTCCAAGTGCTAAAACCATTTGATTTTTCCAAAGTGGAATAGTATTTATAATTGTAGATTGTATTTTTTCAGACATTAATGAATCATTATTTTGAATTAAACGAATTTGAGGAGCCATTTGTAAAGAAATCATTTTAGTTAATTCTAAATCGTGAATTTTCTTTTCAAAGCGATTGCAAAGAGCCACAAAATCATTTAATTCTTGAGCATCCTGAGGGTTCCCACTATTTCTTGCTTTTTCTTGTAACTTAGGAAGTTCTTCTTTTTCTAATTTTTGAAGTTTCTTTTTTCCAGCTAAGATATACATAGAAAGCTCTTTAAAATATACTTTATTTATTTCATACATCTTATCTAGCATAGCAATATCTTTTAAAAGTTGTATTTGATGCGATTCAAGAATGTTACACATTTTACCAATATTGTTCTCTACATTCTCATATTTTATTTTCATTTGAGAAATTTTATCCTTACCTTTTTTAAAGAAACCTAAAATTCCTTTTTTCTCTTCGGATTCTTCAAAGTTCTTTAATTCATAAACTACACTAGATAGTACTTCCCCAATTTCACCTAAATCTTTAGTTTTTACATTACTCAGTGCTGACTGTGAAAAATCAGAAATTTTCTTTTGAGCACCTACCCCATATTGTAAAATAGAATTTGAATTAGTTATCTCTATTTTATCTACAAATTGATCAACCATTTTTTTCTCTTCTTCTGTAAGTTGGATTTCATCAATTATTTTTTCTTCTACTTTTTCTTCTTTTACTTTTACATCAAGCACTTCCTCCCCAAATGGTTGAAATGTTAATTCTGGTTTTATATCAATAAACTCTTCTTTGAATTCATCACTCATTTTTAATGCCTCCCTTTTGTTTAAAACTTACTTTTTAAAATCATCTTCTGTCAATCCCTCTTGTTTAAATAATGTTTTAAGAACAGAAATATCTGTAGAAATATCTAAAACAACATCTTCAAATAAATCATCTAATAGATTTTCAAAAGCGTTATTAATAAGATCAATACTCTTTTCAATTTCACTTTTAGCATTTTTTATATTATCCCCTTGAACTAATTGACTATTTAACTCTTTATATGAATTAATTAATTTTATAGTAATAGGAAGATAATGATTTATAAATTTATTAACCTCTTGTATCTTTTTAGGATTTTTTTCAACATTACTAAGGATTTGATTTGCAATGTTTCCTAATTTATCTAACTTTATAGCTATTTCTTCTTTATAAATCTCATTTCTTACAGTTTTTATTTGTTCAATATAATTTCTTCCTATTCTAATAGTAGATTCTATTTCTTCTTTTTCTAAATTATTTATTTTTTCATTTAATTTTTCCTTGTTACTTTCTTTGGCCATTTGTTGCTTTTTTAAATTTAAATAGTCACTATAGACTTCATCATTTAACATAAAATAAGTTTTTTCTTCATCTATATGTCCTTCTAAAAACATACCTAAATCAATCATTTTACTTAGGTCTTTAACAACAAAACTCTCTTTCTCTTTAACAAGTTTCGCTAAGTCCTTAATTAAGAAATAACTATTATCGTCAATAAATCTTACATACTTCTTAAAACGACTTAATCTTTTTCTTAATTTTATTCCTCTTACTAATAAACCTAAACTTACTGCAAAGATTACAAGTGAAACTCCAAAAATAATATTGCTACTTATGATAGCAACACCATCAAATAATAGCTTAAATATTAGAGATATCAACACTGAAGAACCATAAATTAAACATCCACTCACGCCGAATAATATATAAAGTATTCCTGATATACTTCCAGCTGGTCTTTTACTAATATATGTTGATATATCATTTTTAGCTTTTTTATTTAAACTCATATGTTTTTCACTGTATCCATTAAACTTTGATTTAAAGTGATTTAAAGTGTCATCAGTTTTATCATTAATATCCCTTGTCAAATTAGCAAAATCTATTGCTTTAAGTGCATTGCTAACTGTAGACATAATTTGATCTTCTAAATTAGAAAAATCCTTTTTATCCATTATCTTGCCTCCAGATTATTTTTCTTATAATTAACATGAGTCTAGATATATACTATACCGCTATGTTAATATTTTAAGTTTATTATATCTTATAATTTAGCTAATTGTAACTGCTAACTTAAAAGGAATATAATAAAGATATTTTATAAATACATTATTACTTATGATACAATACCTTTGCTAATAAAAATAGCCTTAGGTAAGTCATATCAATACCTGAGGCTAAAAATCTCACTTATTTGTGATACGTTTTTCCGTATCTTACTCTATAGAGCACTGTTTTATATATTTTTTATTACATTAAGCAATTCAAACTAAATTTTCTCCTTAATTTTTTTCATTAGCTTGAAGCTAGCTTTATTTATATAGTCTTGATTTTTAATTAATATTCTATAAGCTTCAATAATAGACATAAAATATCCAGATATACAAACTCCTACTGAGATTAAAAATGTACAAATTATTTGATATCCGGTTGTATCTATTCCTATAATTAAATCTTTCTTCAAAAAGAAAAGTACAACTAAACCTGAACATATTAAGCAAATCCCTACTCCAGCTAAGACATTATACTTATTTTTTATATTGTCATACTTTTCATTTATATCCTTTAATACCTTTTCATCAAAAATTAAAGCTTCTTTTTTTAATGTTTTATAGTTATCTTCAAGCATTATTCCTTTAAGTAAGAATCCTACCCCTATAGCAACCATAATTGAAACTATTATAACGTAAATTTCAAACCTATCTTTAAATATTAAATATGGTATATATGAAAATACAATAGTACTAATTCCAATTAAAGCATTCTTAGCCATTTTCGTTTCATTAATTAAAAATCCTTCAGCCACTTCCCTACTTACATAATAACCATCTTTTCTATCTTCTTTGTTCTCTACAGAGTTCTTTAATAAATAATCAATCGAAACATCAAATATATTACCTATTTTAAGTAACTTTTCTGTTTCTGGGAATCCTTGCCCATTTTCCCATTTACTAATAGCTTGTCTACTTGTATTTAATTTTTCAGCTAAAACTTCTTGAGACATTCCTTCCTTCTTTCTTAGATCTAATAGTTTTTCTCCAAATTCCATATATAATATCCCCCTAATAAAATTTATACTTTTATACTATCAAAACATACTTACTCTAGCTATCATATTACAGTTGCATCTTGTAAATTATAGGTTGCTATTATGCAACTACATACATAAACTTCATTTTTATAATCTAAAATCCATATTTTTATTAAATTACTATATAAATTTTATCATATTTATATCCATGTTCATTTTATATAATCTGTATATAAAAATAAAACCGTATCACTTACTTATGATACGGTTCTCCGTTACGCCTATAAAGGAGGTTGTTTTATCCCTAATTTTTCATGTGTTATAAACGCTCTTCCCTAAAGATTTTACATCAATAAGTATCGATAATAGATACCAACACAATTTAAAATTACTTTAATCAATATCAGAATTTAATTTATTTTTCTCTTCATAAAGCGTATTTAATATCTTTTTTAGAACTATAAGCGTTTGATCTTTTTCGTACTCCGATAAATCCTTTGTAAAGATATCCGTTAATTCTAAAAATACTGATTCTATCTTAGGAATAGTCTCTCTTCCTTTTTGTGTTAAATATAACCTGTGAATACGTTTATCATTTTCATCCCGCTCTACCTTAACATAATTATTTTTCACTAAACTTTTTACTGCTTTTGCAGTAGTTGATTTGCCTACATATAGGTATTCACTTAACTCTTTCTGACTTATACCTTCATTTTTTGAAATTACGTAAAAAAAATCCTGTTGACCACTTTTAATATCTAGGTCTCTAAGCTTATAATTCATTATACTTTGACCATTTCTATAAATTGCTGCATTGAATTTACTAATGTTCTTCATATTAACTTATCTCCTTTATATTAGTTTCCTATGAAATCATCTTAATTATATAGCTAAATATTTATAGTTGCAATTATTAAATATAAACATACTTATTTTAAAATTATAGATTATTATTTTAACTTATCTAACTTGTATCATTTACTAAATTGTATATTTTTGTATAAAAAGAAAACTCTGACGTCTATAAAACGCAGAGCTAACTTTATGTGTTTTTATTTGATTTTATATGAGATTCCCCTAACTTTGAATACTAAAAAGTATTACTCTTGTATTTGTAGTTTTCCTTTTCTACCAATAATGAAATAAAGGATAAATGCTATAACAGCAGATGCAGCTGCCCAAAGATACATTTCTGAGTATCCAACATTTGATGAAACTAATCCTAAAATGATTGAACCTAATCCTATCCCACAGTCAAATGCTGTAAGGAACGTAGCATTTGCAGCACCTAAACGTTCTGAAGGAACTCCGGCCATTGACATAGTCTGTAAGCTTGATTGAGTAGCTCCAAAGCCTATTCCGTAAATAAATGCGGTAATTAAAAACATACACATATTTGATGACTTGGATAAAAGTCCCATAGCTACAACTATACATATCAAACCTGGAATAATTGTATAGTCAAAACCTAGCTTGTCTATAACTTTTCCAAATAATGGCCTAGAAATAAATAAAGCTGCTGCATAAACAGTAAAGAACATTCCAATATTTTGTATTCCTTTTTCTGCCGCGTAAAGAGGTAAAAAACTAGTTAATGCACCATAAGTTACTGTCACAAAAAATATTATAATTGAAGGATAAATAGATGATTCTTCATACAATGAACCCCTTATTTTACTGTGTTCTTTATTTTCGATTTTTTTATACTTTAGTTTAAAAGTAGTAATGAATCCAAGTACAGCTAGTATAGTAGATACATAAAATAGTACATTGAAGCTATATTTTGAAATCAGAGATAATCCAATTACAGGAGCTATAGCCATAGCTAAACTACTTGTCAAACTAAAATATCCCATTCCTTCCCCAAAACGCTCCTTTGGTATATTATCTGAAGCAATAGTACTAGAAGCTGTACTTACTGCGCCCCATCCAAAACCATGAATAAAACGTATTATAAGAATAATGCTGATAAATGGAAGCCATGAATAAGAAAATACAGATAAGATCAATATAATTAATCCAACTAAAAATACCTTCTTACGTCCTAATTTATCAAGAAGTAATCCTGAAATCGGACGAATTATCACTGAAGATACTACAAAAATTCCAGTTACTAATCCAATAACGGAGTTTGTCCCACCAAGCTTTTTTACATAAATTGGAAGAGTAGGTAATAGCATCTGAAAACTAAAAAATATTAATAAGTTTATCACATTTATAATAATGAAGTTTTTTGTCCAAAGACAACCATTATTTTGAACATTTTTTTCCATGAACGTGTCTCTCCTTTGTCGATATTAGTTTCCCTTGCAACTATTTTTAATTTAACATATATTAGTTTCCTTTGCAACTATTTTAAAGAATTTATTTTTCATTCAATCATTAAAAGATATGCATAATATGTAGTTTTAAGTAAAAGAAATCAAGTTCAATAATTCTATTAATAAATATATATATTTTAATATTTAATTTATCACACCAAATCATTAATACTCCAAGAGAGTTTAGTATTTTTTCTACTGTCTTAAGTTTTATAAAAATAAGGAAAGGCTTTTTTATTAGCCTTTCCTTATTTTCTTTAATTACTTGATTTTATTTGTATCTATGTGTCATCATATAATCTTCTAATACCTTTAGGGAAATTATCATAGATATACCCTAACTATCTACTTCTTCTGCTACTATATCTTTATCAAAAACACGCTCCGTTACTTGTGGTACGGTTCATTGTTATTTATTCTAAATGCTCTATATACTTGCTCTAATAATATAAGTCTCATCATTTGATGAGGGAAAGTCATCTTAGAAAAAGATAGTTTATAATCAGCTCTATTTAAAACTTCATCAGAAAGCCCTAAAGACCCACCAATTATAAACGTAATATGACTATTACCTCTAACTGCTAACTTACTCATAGTATCTGCCAATTCCTCAGAAGATAAATTCTTACCATCTATGGCAAGAGCTATAACATAACTATTATTTTTACCTTATTAAGTATCTTCTTCCCTTCCTTATCCTTAACTATAAGCATATCTTTTTCACTTAAATTTTCCGGACACTTTTCATCATCTAGCTCTATCATATCTAGCTTACAATATTTAGATAGCCTTTTTGCAAATTCATCTATTCCTAGCTTAAGATATTTTTCTTTTAACTTACCTACACTTATTACACTTATATTCATAAAATTTCTCCTTTTGTCCCGTTCATATTGTATATAGCCTATTTCACTTTATAAATATCAGATATTTCTTCCCTAGCTAATACATCTAGCTTTACATCTTGTCCAACTATTATATTATTTTGAGTTAATATCCCTTTTGAAGTTTCATAAGCTAGCTCTGGAAAATTATTTTCTTTACTTAAGTGAGCTAATAATATTCTTTCCGTTCCTTCATTTATAAGATCTACACAAAATCTAGCTGCATCTTCATTTGATAAATGCCCATTATCAGACTTTACCCTTCTTTTAAGAGAATATGGGTACGACCCCATCATTAACATACTTTCATCATAGTTAGACTCTAATACTACTAATTTTGATTTATATAAATGCCTTTTTATATTATCTGTTATGCATCCTATGTCTGTTGCTATAGACATTTTTTCGTTTTCTGCATAGAAATTATATCCAACTGCATCTGATGCATCATGAGGTATTGAAAATGGTCTTATTATTATATCTCCTAAAGAATAGCTTTTATCATTTTCAAAAACTTTCATATTACTATCTTTTATTTCTCCAAGCTTATCTTTCATAGCACACCATGTTTTTATATTTGCAAATATTGGTATATCATATTTTCTTGATATTATACCTGCGCCTTTTATATGATCTGAATGTTCATGTGTTATGAATATTCCCTTTATATTTTCAGCATCTACATTTATATCATCAAGTCCTGTACTTATTCTTTTCCCACTAAGGCCTGCATCTATTAATATATTTGTATCTTTATATCCTACATAATGACAATTCCCACTACTTCCGCTTCCTATTGAACAATACTTTAGCATTATGTCACCTCATTTTCTCATAATCATAGATTATATTATACCAAAAAAATAGGACATTAAATAAAAATTTAATGCCCAAGTTAAAATTTACTTGTATTCCCTTATTATTTTATCTATATCTACACCTTTACCATTCCATAATTCTACAAATTTCACTCCATTTACATTTTCATACATATATTTACTAAAATATTCTTTTAATGTATCGAAAAATACTTTATCTCCTACTTGTTTTCTAACTTCATTAAAAGCTAATGCCCCTTTAGTGTAAACATTTAAGCTATAATCTATTGAGTTTCTATATTCAGTACTTGGTTTAAATATATTTTCACTAGAATGATTTTTAGTCTGAACTTCCATAGTTTTTATAAGTTTATTTCCAACATCTTTTCCATACTTTTGTTCAAAGTATAGTACTGTAGAATACTCTGTAAGTGCTTCATCTAACCAAGGTTCGCTTATTTCGTCATTTCCTATTACTGAATACCACCATTGATGCGCAGTTTCATGTGCTATTACGTATTCCATTAGGAATTTATTTTTCTCATTATATAAGCTTTGATCTATCATAACTAATGTAGGGTATTCCATTCCACCTATAAAAAAATCACTCGCTATTACTGAATATGTATCATATGGATATTCTCCAAATAATTCGCTAAAAATTCTAATAGAATCTTTAGCTACCTTAGTTGCATCCTCAGATAGATTCGCATTTAAGTTATATGTATTTATCACTGTCTTTTTATAAGAATCTTTATTCACATCAAATTTATCACTTAAAACGAAAGCAAAATCTCTAACTTTTTTTGCTTCTATTTCATAAAGAGTTTTGTCATTGTCTCCTTTTTGATTTACTATGTTTCCTGTGCAACCAATTTTATATTTTTTAGGAAGTAACATCTTAACATAAAAGTCACTTGTTTCACTATAAAAAGGATCCCCAACTGTTTCATACCCCTTTAGGTTCCATCCTCTATCATCATTCACACATGCTATAGGGAACCAATTTGTAACATTAATAGTATTTTCTCCATATCCAAATCTACCTTCAGAATTTGGAAGTTTTACGTTATACTTCATATCTATTGATATTTTTTCTCCTGGTTTTATTTGTTTCCCTAATTTTATTTCTAGTAAATCATTTTTTTCTCCTTTAATTTCATGCTCTAATTTTTTGCCATTATTTAAAATATTTTTTATATCTATATATCCTTCATTAAATCCATTTGGGTATGCTTGTTTCATTTCTTCCTTCTCAAAAGGAGCAAATTCTTCTTTAGAAAATGCATTAGGGTATATATGGAAATATAGTTTATCTAGAGTAACTTTTGTATTATTTACATACTCTATATTCTGATTACACATTATTCTCTTGCTTTCATCATTAAAAATAATATCCATTGTATATCTATTTCTGCTTTTTTCATTATTTACTTTTAGAGCTGGTACATCATTTTTGCTCCTATGTAGATATAATCCCCCTCCCATCAATAGGACTAATGTAAGTACTACTGATAATATTTTTCTCACTTTTTTAGTAAAGTTTATTACCAAATTATCTCCCTCCTATCTTTCGTGAATAATTTATAAGTTTTTCTTGCAAGATAAATTTGCAATGATTTTTGTAATTCAATTTTATAATTGTAGGTTACAATTAAAGTCTTGTACATTTATGATATAATTTAATCTGAGGTGATAAAATGTTTTTTAAAGAAGTTAGTGAAGTAGACTTAGGTGAAACTTCTATTGCAAATATCTTTATAGATATATATATGCCTATGGCAAATGGGTTATACACACAAGTTTACTTATTAGCATATAGAAACGTGTGTAACCCTGGTTTTAATCCTAAATTTAATAACGAATCAATTGCTAAAGACTTGAATATCCCTCTTTCTGATGTAATTTCTGCTTGGAAATTTTGGGAAAGTAAAGGATTAGTTAAAATGCATAAAAATGAAGGTCTTGAAGATTTTGATTATTCAATAGAATTTTTAGATTTGAAAAAATTATATGCAGATAATATACTAATTAATACACCTTCAATTAAATCTAATTCAGATAGAATTGTTGATACTTCTAGTGATCCTAATATTAGAAGAATGTTTAATACTATAAATCAAATAGTTGGAAGATATCTAGAGCCAGGTGAAAAGCTGAGTATAATGGAGATAATGGATAAATATAATATGAGTCCAGATATGATACTCTGTGCTTATGAGCATGTAAAGGACAAGTATGGTTCTTCAAGGCCTGTTAAATATATTGAGGGTATAATTAGAAATTGGTATGACGCTAATTTATACACACCACAAGATGTTAAAGATTCCTTTGCTGTAAGAAGCGAAAGGTATATGTTATATAGAACTATATTTAATGAGTTAGGATTTTCTAGAAATCCATCGAGAGCTGAAAAAGAAGATATGGATAGATGGATTGATAAATTCAATATGGATATTGAGCTAATACTTCAAGCTTGTTCTAAGGCTAAAAACGTCTCAAATCCTTCTATTACGTTTATAAATGGTGTAATTAAAAAGTGGAACGATAAAAATGTTAAGACTCTAGATGATTTAAAATTATACGAAGAAGAGTATAATAAGAAAAAAGCCGACGAAAAAAAATCAAGCTCTGTTACTAACAATAAAAAGGGTGCTGTACCAACAGTTAAAACTAGGTTCCATAATATAAACCAAACATTTAATAAGTATAGTCCTGATGAGCTAGAAAAAATTCTTCAAGAAAGTCAAAGAGATAAATTTAAGTAGGTGATTAAATGAATGAAGTAACTATAAGAGATATACTTACATCTTATGAAAGAAAAAGAGACAAAGCTGAATCAGATTTAGAAATGAGAAAAAAAGATGTATATTCTCAAATACCTGAAATAGAAGAAATAGATGATGAAATATCTAAATTAGGATTAAGCCTTGCAAAATTAGTTCTTTTAAATCCTAAAGATAAAGAATCTATTGTAATTGATGCTCAAAATAAAATTAATGAACTCAAAGAAAAGAAAGAGTATTTACTAGATAAATTTAAGGTGCCAAAGAAATATTTAGATATTCAATATGACTGTAATTTATGTAAAGATAGAGGATTTTTGAAAAATGGTAACAAATGTAATTGCTTTAAGCAGCAAATTATAAATGAAGCCTATAAAATGTCAAATTTATCTAGAATGCTTGATAGCCAAAATTTTTCAACTATAGATCCATCTATGTTTTCTGATGAGATAATACCAGAGGCTAATATGTCTCCTCAGCAAAGTATATTAGAAATAGTATCTATATGTGAATCATTTGTTCTTGATTTTGATAAAGATAACGACGAAAACTTATTATTTTATGGAGATACAGGACTTGGAAAGACATTTATGTGTAACTGTATCGCAAAATCTCTTTTAGATAAAGGTCATTTAGTTATTTATCAAACATCATTTAAAATGTTTGAGATTATAGAAGACTATAAGTTTAAAAATACTGATGAACATATAAGTAAAGATAATTATAACAATCTTTTTGAATGTGACTTATTAATTATTGATGATTTAGGTACTGAGTTAGCAAACTCATTTACAAATAGTGAACTGTTTAATATTTTAAATACTAGATTATTAAACGGAAAGAAGACAATAATTTCTACAAACTTAACTCCTTTACAGTTAGGAGAAGCTTATGCACAAAGAATATTCTCTAGAATTTTTGATAAATTTAGAATGGTAAAATTTATAGGTAAAGACTTAAGATGGGAACAAAAAAAAGTAGGAGATAAATATTATATCTTCTACTTTTTTTATTATTTTTCGCTGAAAGCGAAAAAATTTTCATGTACTAATTTTAAATATAAAAAAAACTCTTAGACAAAATCTAAGAGTTTTAAATGGAGCTGGTGATAGGAATCGAACCTACAACCTGCTGATTACAAGTCAGCTGCTCTACCGTTGAGCCACACCAGCAAAGTGTGTAATTGGCGACCTGGAAGGGACTCGAACCCTCGACCTCCAGCGTGACAGGCTGGCATTCTAACCAACTGAACTACCAGGCCGCATATATGTAAAATGGTGGGACTAACAGGGCTCGAACCTGTGACCCCCTGCTTGTAAGGCAGGTGCTCTCCCAGCTGAGCTATAGTCCCGGGAAATTGGTGACCCATAGGGGAATCGAACCCCTGTTACCGCCGTGAAAGGGCGGTGTCTTGACCGCTTGACCAATGGGCCATAAATGGTGATCCATCCGCGACTCGAACGCGGGACACCCTGATTAAAAGTCAGGTGCTCTACCGACTGAGCTAATGGATCATCTTTTACTTAGTTGTCTTTCGACTTGTTTCGCGATTTCTCTCGCTCACAAATAATATTATATTATCTGATTAAACTTTCGTCAACACTTTTTTAAAAATTTTTTATTTTTTTCAAATAACATTTAAAAATATAGTTACAAATCACCTCAACCTCAGTAATATACTCATTTTAATCACTTGGATTTTTAAACATTTTTTTGATAAAAAGTTTCATTTTTATAAATTTTTATATATTTTCACTGAAATTTTATACCATATTTAGTAAAAATATATGGAAAATTTTTGTTAAATAAAAAAGCATAGCAAGATAATATCTCACTATACTTTATTTATTAACAGAATATATTCTTTCTTATTATAGTTTGTGTTCTATTTGGTCCTACTGAAACCATATCAACATTTACACCAACTAATTCTTCTATTCTAGATATATATTTCTTTGCATTTTCAGGAAGATCTTCGAACTTCTCTACTCCTGTTATATCTTCATTCCATCCATCTAATTCTTCATATATAGGTTCACATTTAGCTAAATCTTCTAATGAAGCTGGGAAATCATTTATTATTTTGTCTCCCATTTTGTAAGCTGTACATATGTTTATCTTATCAAATCCAGTTAAAACATCTAATAACATGAAAGATATACTAGTTAATCCGTTTACTCTAGCTGCATATTTAACTATAACAGCATCAAACCAACCACATCTTCTTGCTCTACCTGTTACTGTTCCGAATTCACGACCTTGTTGTCTTATTTGTTCACCAATTTCATTTTCTAATTCAGTAACGAATGGTCCTTCTCCTACTCTTGTAGTATAAGCTTTAACTATACCTACAACATCCTTTATCATATTAGGCCCTACACCTGCTCCTACAGCAAATCCACCTGATACTGGATGAGAAGAAGTAACGTACGGATACGTACCTAAATCTAAATCTAATAATGTACCTTGAGCACCTTCAAATAACACTTTTTTACCTGCTTTTATTGCATCATAAACTATTACAGAAGTATCTGCAACGTAGTGTCTTATTTTATCAGCATACTCTAAGTATTCATTGTATATAGTTTCAAAGTCAAACATAGCTTCTTTACCATATATATTTGTAGCTAACTTATTCTTAGCTTCTATTTGTGGCTTTAACTTCTGAGCAAATATGTCTTTATCCATTAAATCACATATTCTTATTCCTGATCTCTCAGTTTTATCCATATAACAAGGTCCTATACCTTTTTTAGTAGTACCTATTTTGTTATCTCCTCTAGCTTCTTCAGCTAAAGCATCTAATTCTTTGTGATATGGGAACACTACATGAGCTCTATCACTTATTTTTATATTTCTTGTATCTATATCATCTTTATTAAGCATCTCTATTTCTTCTAAGAAGCCTTTTGGATCAAATACTATACCATTTCCTATTACATTTACTATATTAGCATTTAAAACTCCTGATGGTATTAAACGTAGAGCAAATTTCTTTCCTCCAACCACTAGAGTATGTCCAGCATTATTTCCGCCTTGTCCTCTTATTACTACATCCGCTTGAGTAGCAAGGTAATCTATAACTTTACCTTTTCCTTCGTCTCCCCATTGAGATCCTACAACTGCAACTGTCTTCATTTCATTCACCTCTATCATAGATATTCGAACACTTTACTAATACATTTTATCAAACATTCGATATGTTTTCAAACTTTTTTACTTTTTGTAAATTTTTAATATGTATTTTTCTATATTTTCTAAATTATCTATACTTATAATATCTTTTTCTAAAGCTCTAAATTTATTCATCCAAATGTCTAATTCTTCTAAATTATTAACACTACAAATATTTTCCACTTGGCCATGCATAGTGTTAGTAATATATATTTTATATTCATTATCTAACTTTTCACAGTAAACTACTACTGTTTCTTTTAAATTTTTATCAATTATTCTAAATAAATTAATTTCTCTGTTTACTTCCATTATTTTTGGATATATATATAATACATTTATATTCAACACATTTTTTCCCCCATACAATTTTGTATTTATAAACAAGAAAAGCAAGCTATATAGCTTGCTTTTTATTTTATTCACATTTATCAACAGGTGTTCTGTGGATATTGTGGATAATTTTTTGCCTAAATTTCAATGTTTATACATAATTTAGGACATGTATCCACACATTTCGAGCTTGTCAAAAGTATGTTCTGTGGATATTTGTTGATATTTTTGAAACTACATATCCCTTGATTTATCCGCAAATTTTTGAACTTCACCAAGCCAAACTAGTTCCACTGAGCCAGTTTCACCATGTCTGTTTTTTGCTATTATAACTTCACCAATGTTTTTTCTTTCTGAATCTGGATGATAATATTCATCTCTATATAAAAACATTACTATATCAGCATCCTGTTCTATAGCTCCAGATTCTCTTAAGTCTGATAACATCGGTCTATGATCAGCCCTTTGCTCTGGTGCACGAGATAACTGAGATAATGCAACTACAGGACAATTAAGTTCTTTCGCTATGATTTTCAAAGATCTCGAAATCTTAGATATCTCTTGTTGTCTACTTTCATTATTACCTTCACCTTCCATCAGCTGAAGGTAATCTATTAATATTAAATCTAATCCTTGCTCTATTTTTAATTTTCTACATTTTGATCTTAGTTCTGAAATTTTAATACCTGGAGTATCATCTATATGTATTTTAGCATTTGATAAAACTGCCATTGCATCAATTATTCTTGGCCAATCATTTTCATTAAGCTTTCCTGTTTTTAACTTGTTAAGCTCAACATTTGATTGCGCTGATAACATACGTTGTACTAACTGTTCTTTAGACATCTCAAGACTAAATACCGCTACTGATGCATCGCCTTTTAAGGCTGCATTTTGAACAAGATTTAATGAAAATGCAGTTTTACCCATAGCAGGACGCGCTGCAATTAATAGTAAGTCTGTTCTTTGCATTCCATTTATCTTTTTATTTAAATCTCTAAATCCAGTTGTTACACCTGTCATTTCAGCCTTAGAACTATATAGATGCTCAATCATATCATAAGCATCCATTAGTACTAAATTTATAGATTTAAAGTCATCACTAGCTTTTTCTTGAGATATATCAAATATTTTCTTTTCAGCTTTATCTAATACATCTTCTATTTTTGTAGAGCCATCATATCCTAAATTTATTATATCGCTAGAAGCCTTTATAAGCTTTCTAAGCACTGATTTTTCTTTTACTATATCAGCATAGTATTTAACATTAGATGTAGTTGGTACTATGGTAGAAAGACTAGTTATATAGCTTATACCACCAACATCATCTAAGTGACCTTGCTTTCTTAATTCTTCTGTTAATGTTATTAAATCTATTGGTTCACCTTTATTACTTAACTTTATCATACATTCATATATGATTTTGTGTGCTTCTTTATAAAAGTCATCTGGCCTTATAGTCTCACTGACTGTTATCATAGCATCTTTATCAAGTAATATAGAACCTAATATAGATTGTTCTGATTCCACACTATGTGGAGGAATTCTAGTCATATCCTCCATTTTTTATCACCTCAAGTGTTTAGACTATTGTTTTTCTTTTACATCAACTCTTACTGTAGTTGTTACTTTTTGATGTATTTTTATATCTACTTTTCTTGAACCTAATACTCTTATTGGCTCATCTAATGATATCTTTCTCTTATCTACTTCTATTCCGTGTTGTTTCTTTAATTGTTCTGCTATATCTTTTGAAGTTATTGAACCAAATAGTCTTCCGCCTTCTCCTGATTTTGAGTAGATAGCTACGTTCATTTCTTCCATTTTCTTTCCTTGTTCTACTGCTGCTTCATATTCTTTTTGAGCCTTTATTTCTTGAGATTTATTTTTCTCTTTTAATTCTTTCACTGATGTATTATCAGCTACAACTGCTAATTTTTTAGGGAATAAAAAGTTTCTTGCGTATCCATCACTTACTTCTTTCATTTCTCCTTTTTTTCCAGTTCCTTTTACATCTTTTAATAATATAACTTTCATCTATTTATCCTCCTTTAGGTTTTCTTCTATTATATCCTGCACCATTTTATATGCAGTTTGAAGTGAAACGTCCTTTACTTGGGCGCCAGCCATATCTATATGACCTCCTCCGCCTAGCTTTTCCATAAGGACATGTACATTTATTTTACCTAATGATCTTGCACTTATAAATATCTTGTTGCCTTTTTTACCTAAAACAAAAGATGCTTCTACATCCCTTATGTTTAGTAATTCATCGGCAGCCTGTGCAATAACTATGTTTATATTATCTATTTCTGCATTAGAGTATGCTAAACATATATTATTATCGATTATTTTACTACTTTGTATTATATCTGCCTTTGTTATAAAGTCTTTTATATCTGAGTTAAATAACTTTTTAACTTCTACAGTGTCTGCTCCAACCTTTTTAAGGTACGAAGCTGCTTCAAACGTTCTAACACCAGTTTTAAATGCAAAGTTCTTTGTATCTAGACTTATACCTGCAAGCAGTCCTTCTGCTGTCAGTTTATTTATCTTAACATTATCTTCCATATATTGAACTAATTCTGTAACCATCTCACAAGTAGATGATACATATATCTCATGGAATAATAGTACAGTGTCATTTATAAATTCTACACCTCTTCTATGGTGGTCTATAACAACAACTTTCTCTGATATATTTAGCAGTTCTTCACATTCTGTGTGGTTAGGTCTATGAGTATCAACTACAATAACTAAAGTATTCTTTGTACAATTTTTTATAGCAGTATCTTGATCTATAAACATGTTTTTATAATAGTCCATTGAATTTAATCTTTTAGTAAACTCTTCAATAGATTCATTTGTTTCTTCTAACACTATATTGGCAAATTTATTACACGATTTACATATATCATAAATACCAACGGCAGATCCCATGGCATCCATATCAGGGTACTTATGTCCCATTATATATATATTTTCGCTTTCTAAAATTACCTCTCTTAACGCATGACCTATAAGTCTTGATTTTACTTTTGTTGTTTTTTCTATAGCTTTTGATTTTCCTCCATAGAACACTGATTTATCTTTAGTTTTTATAACAGCTTGATCTCCTCCTCTACCTAATGCTAGGTCAAGAGCTCCAGATGCAAGCTTTAGATTTTCATTTACTGTATCGCCATCTATTCCAATTCCCATACTTATCGTTACCGGGAGATTGTTTCCATAGTCAATTTTTCTTATCTTATCTAATATAGAAAACTTATCACATTCTAATTTTTTTAGTTCTTTTTTATTCATAACAAGAACAAATTTGTCTTTTGAAGTTCTTTTTAATGCACCTTTTGACTCTGTTTCTAAAGATGTTAACATCTTTTCTATTTCAACATTTATCAATGGTCTTTTATCTTCGTCTGTGCTTTTTAATACTTCTTCATATCCATCAATTTGGATTAACATCATAGAATTTTGCTCATCTTCATATTGTTTTTGAAGATTTAAATGATCTGTTTTATCTAACCAATACAGCATCATTAAATATTTCGCATTTTTTTCTTTTTCATTTTTTATTACATTATAAACAATTGTATACTCTCTATCCTTATATTTTATATCAGTATACATTTCCTTATTTTCATTAAGGACTTTCCTAAGATTTAGATTTTTGACTATATTATCAATATTTACACCTAATAAATCTGGTGATTCTACCATATCGTTAAACTTACTATTATACCAAGATATACTTCCATCAAATTCAAGTATACATAAAGGTATCGGCAAGTTTAATATAGCTTTTTTAGTAGTCTCGTCTATATCTAATGATAAATTCTGAATATAATTAGTCCATTCTTTCCTTCTTATATTAGTTATTCTCCAATTGTGAGCAACTATATATACAAAACCGAAGAAAAATAAACATCCTATATATAAGTTATAAAAAAGCAGTATAGTACTTGCTATACCTATAATAACTATATATAAATTTATTTCTGGCATATTCATTTTAAAGGTTAGTTTGTTCCTCATTTCTACCCTCCTAAGTGGATTTGTAGCTTCTTACCTTTCTAAAGTCAATTATACTATCTAGCATTCCAACGAAAGATACTCCCATAAATCCAAATAAACTTAAAATTAATCCATATGTTAATATCATTCTTCCTGCACCTTGTCTAATCCATTTTCTAAAGAAGTATATACAGACTGATATTCCCTGGATCATAAACATAAAGTTAAATACAAACTGTAAGTTAAGCATTATTAACTCTGTATGCATATTTATACCTATAATGTCCGCAAGTAAAACTACCATATATATCAAAAATGATATTGTTACTGCATTTCCTGGTAAATAAAAATCTGATATTTTAGGTAACGGTAAATTCACTAGTCTTACCCTTTTTAAAATGAATACTTCAACATAGTAAGTTATAAAAGATAATATTGTTCCTATAAAAAACAGTAAAGTTGGAAGCATATTTCTAGTAAAATCTACCATACTGCTTACACTAACTCCTTCTCCTAGGTCAATACCTGCTCCTTTGAAAAGTTCAAATTGCATAGTCATACTCTCTTTTATAGCTGTCATAAAGTCTTCTAATATATTTCTTCCAAACACTGAGTTTGCTATTAAGAAGAAAATAATGACACAAACTACATTTGCTATTATACCCATATATATTGGTTCAAATTTATTAACTTCTCCTTGTTTTAGGTGTTCCCTCGCTATAGTACCTATAGCTATTGCTGGTAAAACCTTCAATATACATATATTTACAGAATAAATAGGGTTTACTGCAAACATAAGTACAAAAAATGTAACTACTAATGATAGAAAAGAGTACTTATTATCCGTTAGCGTACTTATTATTGCATAAGGCACTGGTATCACTAAGCTTAATATACCAAGCATTGGCACATACATTGTTACTAAAGATAATATTATTCCTAACGTAACTATCATTGATGCTTGCGATAACCTTACTCTATTACTCAAATTAGAATCACTCCTTATTATCCATATGTTTTTTTAGGTTAGATAAATCCCCATACCAACTTTCTACACTATGGTTCTCATCTATTCCTATTTTTATCTTTTCTTTTACCTTATAATCTATCTCTGTAAAACTTATACCCAATCTTTTTCCTAAAAGATACGTTATCATTATAATATTTGCTAAAGTATCTTGAAGTGCCTCGTCTAAAGGCTTTACACCCTTGAAAATTAAATTAAATAAATCCCCTAAACTTAGTATTAATTCTGTCTTCATCCATTCCATTATTTTAACATTTTTGGTTATATCTGAACTTTTATCTAATCTCAAAGTTGCCCCCTCCTTAATATATAAACATTATATCATAAATCATAGAAGATTTAACCCGATATACAAAAAAACGAGCCATAGGGCTCGTCCTTTTCTTAGTCTAATGTATATGGTAAAAGTGCTATGTTTCTAGCTCTCTTTATAGCAACTGTTAACTCTCTTTGGTGCTTAGCACAAGTTCCAGAGATTCTTCTTGGTAATATTTTACCTCTCTCAGTTACGTATTTTGTTAATCTTTGAGTGTTTTTGTAGTCTATTCTAGCGTCTTTAGAAGCACAGAATTGACAAACTCTTTTCTTTTTACGTCTCTTTTTGTTTATCATAGTAAATTTCCCTCCTTTTCTAGAATGGGATATCATCGTCATCTATAGCTTGGAATCCTTGAGGATCTAGTCCTTTTGGTTCAAAGCTTGGTTCGAAGTTCGGTTCGAATCCTTGATGATTCCCTTTATATGAACTTTCAGATTTATTTTTAGTATCTAAGAATTGTACTCTGTTAGCATTAACTCTTGTAGCTCTTCTAGTTTCTCCAGCTTGATTTTGGTAGCTATCAATTCTTATAGAACCTTGTACAGCTACTAAACTTCCTTTACCTATATAATTAGCGCAATTCTCTGCAGATTTGCCCCAAACTTGTATATCTATAAAGTCAGTTTCTTTTTTCCCATCTTTACCGCTAAATTCTCTATCAACAGCTATTGCAAAGTTAGCAACAGGAGTTCCACTTCCCGCGATGTATCTTAACTCGGGATCCCTAGTTAATCTACCCACTAATACAACATGGTTCATAATAACACCGCCTTTTACATAATAAAACTAGTTATTAAGCAACAACTATCATGTGTCTTATTACGTTTTCGTTTATCTTTAAGTTTCTATCTATTTCTTTAGGTACTTCTACACCAGCGTTGAAGTTAACTAATACGTAGTGACCTTCAGTAAACTTAGCTATTGGGTAAGCTAATTTCTTTGTTCCCCATACGTCAACTTTAACAACTTCACCTTCAGTAGCAACAACTTCCTTAACTTTGTTAAGTACAGCTTCTCTTGCTTCTTCATCAGCATTTGGCTTTACTACGAAAACTAATTCATAATTTCTCATTTATAATTCACCTCCCTTTGGACTTAACGGCTCTACTAAGTAGAGCAGAGAAATGAGACTTAAATCTCATACCTACACATTTTATCATCACTTTATGTAAATGTCAATTTGAATTTACACCTCTTCTAATATTATTACAGCTTTTTTTGTAATTGATACGTATATATTTAATTATGTTGGATAATACTATAGTTATATAGCCCCATAACTTAAATATATTTCATCCCAATCTCCCAAAAAGGGTGGTCATTAGACCACCTTTTTTTATTATAAGTAAATTATAATTTCATAAAATTAATTTTTAAAACATAATAATTAGCACCTCAAATTAATAAGATGCTAGTTATTACTTTTAATTATTTTAAATATGTATTTATAAAGTAATTCTCCTTATATTAGCATTTAAGCTTTTGCTTCCTCTTTCATATATTTCTTTAAAACAACTCCTAATCTTTTTACACCTTCTACTATTCTTTCATCAGGCATATTAGAGTAATTCAATCTAAAACAATTTTCTTTTCCTCCATTAGGGAAGAATGATCCTCCTGGTACGTATGCAACGCTATTTTCTACACACTCTTTCATAATTTCTCTAGAGTCTAAATATTCAGGCAATTGTACCCATGTAAATAGACCACCTTCTGGATGAGTATACTCTAGCCCTTCTGGGAATTCTTCTTTCATCGTATTTAGCATTAAGTCTCTACGCTTTTTATATACCGTTTTTAATTTTTCTACGTGTTTATCTAAATCATATATGTCCATGAATTTACTGACTTCTCTTTGAGATATGGTTGATGCTTGTAGATCTGCTCCTTGTTTTACAAATACAAATTTGCTTAGGATTTGAGGTGACGCACATGTCCAGCCTATTCTGTAACCTGGACAAAATACTTTTGAGAAACTTCCTAGATAAATTACTAATCCTTTTTTATCCATTGACTTTAAAGATGGTAGACTTTCACCTTCAAATCTTAGTTCACCATATGGATTATCTTCTATTACTGGTATTTCATACTTATTTATTACTTCTATAAACTTTTTACGTCTTTCTAATGGCCATGTTCTTCCTGTAGGATTTTGAAAGTCTGGTATTACATAAATCATTTTTACATTTTCAGTTTTGTCGAGTATCTTTTCTAGTTCCTCCATAATCATACCTTGATTATCTGTTGGAACTTCAATGAATTTAGGGCAATAAGATTTAAATGCATTTATAGCACCCAAATATGATGGGCTTTCACACAAGACTACATCACCTTCATCTAAAAATACCTTTCCTGCAAAGTCTAATCCTTGCTGTGATCCATTAGTTATTAATATATCGTCTTTTGTGATATTTGTCTTGCTTTTGCTATTCATTCTGTCGGCTATGTGCTCTCTTAAAGGTGGAAATCCTTCTGTCGTTGTATACTGCAATGCTTCCATTCCTGATTCTTCAAGAACTAAAGTTGATACTTTCTTCATTTCCTCAACCGGGAATAATTCTGGAGCTGGTAATCCACCAGCAAAAGATATAACCCCTGGTTTCTCCGTAAGTTTTAAAATCTCACGAATCTCTGATCCTTTTAATCCATCCATCCTACTTGCAAATTTAATAGCCATAATTAAGGCACCCCCTGAGAATGTTTTCCTTAATTTAATTATAGCAAATTAAATATCATTTCGATACAAACTTTATTCTTTTTTTGACCTTATTTTATAATTTTTTTCACTCTCTTTTCAAGAGTCTCTCTATCTAGCATTATTACTCTAGAACACTGTATACATCTTATTTTGATGTCCATTCCTGTTCTCGTTATTTCAAATTCTTTACACCCACAAGCATGCTGTTTTTTCATCTCAACAACATTGCCTACCTTAAGATCCATTGGCATAAATATTCACTCCTTCTAGTCTATTTTTTTAACTTCTTTTTTACCATCTTCTAATCTTTTTATATGGAATATTCCTTTATATTCTATATTATTATCTTTTAATATATTAGACACTCTATCTATGTCGTTATATAAAAATCTTATTGATATACCACAACTAGCAGTTATTTCTCTAGGTGTTGGAAGTGTAGTCGATGTAACCTCATTTTCTGATAATATTTTATCTGTTCTTATTGCATGATGTGTTGAGTTAAATGATACTATATACATTTCGTTCATTTTTTATTACCTCTTTCTTAATTACTTATATTGTCACTTTATATTATATTTAAATTAAGGCTACATATAAACTATGTAGCCCTATAAATTAATTATATAGATATAGTTTGTGATGAATTATTCATTATATCCACTATTGTATACATATTTGTAACAGAACCAACTTGTAAGTCTTCTTTTAAATTATAATAATCTAAGCACGTTCCACAAGATAAAATTTCTACCCCCGCTGATTCTAGTATTTTAAGGTTTTCTATAGTACTAGGATTTTGTGCAGTTAGCTTTATACCTGAGTTAACAAAGATTATATGCTTTGGGTAAGGCTTAGCTTCTGTTAATGTATATATGTATCCTTTTATAAGTACTTCTCCTAATTCATCATTTCCTTGGCCCATTTTATCTGATGATATAAATATACATTTATCTTCTAATTTTTCTTTTTTAGGTTCTTCTATTATAACATTTTCTCCCTTTTTTATCTCTATAGTAATTAAATCTTTTTCGTCTTTTAATATTCTCGTCTCACAGTTTAAAGAATTTGCTAGTTTTAATATATTTTCTTTAGCTATCTCGTTATCAACTGTAGCGACAACTATTCCTTGCTCCATTTTATCTAGTTCTCTTTTTGTATTTATAACTGGCTTAGGACAACCTAATCCTCTTGCATCTACTTCTATAAACATAACTTTACCCATCTCCTTAAACTTATTTCAATTTATTCTATCATAGATATAATTTTATCTGTTATAGATTATTTCTATAACCATATAGATTCACTTCGTCTTTTATCTTATAAATTTCTATAATATAAAAAGACTCTTAATTAAGAGTCTTTTTATATTATTTCTAAATTCTTATACATAGATACTCCCTTTTGGTAGTATTCCAATTCTTTTTCTTTTGATATATCAGTATATAATTGTCCTAAGTCTATATATAAATCTGCTAGTATTTTCTCATTTCCTAAGTCTGATATTATATTTATACACTTAGATAAGTACTCTATAGACATTACATTTTCATTTTGCTTTTTATACATTTGTGAATAGTATTTTAGAACTTTATATTCATTAAATTTATTCTTATATTTTATTGCTGATGCTAAAGCAATTTTACAATATTTTTTAGCTAGCTCATATTCTTCACTTTCTATATAAGCCTCTATTATTTTTAATAGACTATTTACAGTATATTCATCCTCATCATGTTGTTTTATACTATAAACTTTATGTGAGTATTCTAGAGATTTTTGATTATCTCCCATATTTTTATATATATCAGATATCAATGAATATACATTAGCTAGACCCGTTCTATTTTCTTCTTTTTCTAGTATTTCTAAAGCCTTTTTAAAGTATTCCTTTGATTCTTCATGTCTTCCTACACTTAAAAGATTATTTGCTTTTAAGATAATCATATCTACTTCTTCTTTTAAGTTCTTTTGATTTTCTATATCATTTATTTTTTCTATATATTCTAATGATTTTGCTGGGTCATTTAATTTTATATATGAACAAGCCATTTTGCTATATAAATCTCTGTGTATATTTTTATCTTCAAGTTGAATTTCATTTAGAACTTCTTCTGCAAAATTAAATTGGCTTATAGCACCCTTGTAAAATTCTTCTATCATATATATATTTCCTATGTTTAAATAACAATTAAATATATTTTCTTTATCATTATTTTTTATAAAGAAATATAGAGCTTTTTCAAAATTATTTATTACAAGAGAGTAGTTTTTTCTTTTTAAGTTTATATTTCCTAATAATAAATTACATTTTCCGTAGTTGTCTGTTAAATTGTATTCTTTACATATGTCTAATATACCATTTATTTGTTTTTCTGCTTTTTCTAATTCATTGTATTTAATATAAACTTCACTTTGAAGTATTAGGTTGTCTGTTATTTTCTTAGACTGCATTTCTTTTGTTTCTATAAGATAGTCTACACTAACCTCTAATCTTTGAGCTAAGTAATCTAATAACTCTTGGCTAGTATGTGATTTATCTCTTTCTATGTGACTTATTTGAGCTGCTGTAATTCTGTCTCCTGCTAACTCTTTTAAAGTCATATTTTTTTCTTTCCTTAATTTTTTTATCTTCTCTCCTAAACTCAAAATATCCATATGGCTCCCCCTTGAAAACATTTTCTTATAATATGATTATAACTTATATTTATCTTAAAAACACTAACTATTTTTAATAGTTTTACATTATTCGTCTGTTTTATTTAAATTATTCCCTTTTTCACTATAGTTTAACATAAAATAAAGCTATAATGGTAAATTATACCATTATAGCTTTGTATTTTTCTTATCTAATTGTTATTCGATATATTTTGTAAAGCTTCTATAGCTTTATCTATATCTTCTTTTGTATTGAAATATCCTAAGCTAAACCTAACAGCACCCTGCTCTAATGTTCCAAGGGTACTATGAGCTAAAGGCGAACAATGTATACCTGATCTTGTGGCTATATCATATTCGCTATCAAGTAAGAATGTTATTTCTCCAGAATCTATATTATTTATATTTATAGATATAACAGCAGCTCTCTTTTTACTATCTTTAGGTCCATATATAGTTAGATTTGGTATGCTTTCTAACTTATCTAACATATACTGACATAATTCTTCTTCATGAGATCTTATATTTTCTATACCTTCTTCAAATATAAATTTTATACCTTCATTTAACCCTACAATTCCTGGGGTATTGTGAGTTCCTGATTCATACTTGTCTGGTAATAATTCTGGTTGGAATAGCTCTTCTGACTTACTTCCTGTTCCACCTTCTTTTAAGATATTTACATCTAATCCGTCTCTTATATATAAAATACCTGTTCCTTGAGGACCTAATAAACATTTATGTCCCGGAGCAGCTATCATGTCTACATTCATCTCAGCTACATTTATATCATATACTCCCGCAGTTTGAGATGCATCTACTAAGTATAATATATTATTTTCTTTAGCGACTTCTCCAACTGATTTAATATCTATTATTGTTCCACATACATTTGATGCATGAGTTGTAACTATTAATTTTGTATTTGGTTTTATTGCCCTTTTTAAATCTTCTATATTTAAGAATCCATCTTTATCACATTTAACTATAGTATTTTCTACTCCATGTTTTTCTAAAGATTTTATAGGTCTTATTACAGAATTATGCTCCATACTTGTTGTTACTATATGATCTCCACTTTCTACTACACCTTTAATAGCCAAATTTAAAGAGTCTGTGGCATTATTAGTAAATACTATACTCATTGGATTATCTATATTAAACAACTTAGCTATATTTTCTCTTGCATCATATATCTCCCTTGCAGCTTTCATAGCTAATTTATGTCCTGCTCTTCCTGGATTTGCACAATAATTTTTCATACAATCCATTATTCCATTGTAAACCCTATCTGGCTTTGGGTATGTCGTTGCTGCATTGTCTAAATAAATCATATAAGGTTTCCTTTCTCTATGCTTCTTCAAGTAGCATAGATACTATATTATTTAAGTCATCATCATTATAGTATTCTATTTCAATTTTACCTTTTTTCTTTCCTTTTGAAATATTTACTTTTGTTCCAAATATATTTCTTAGTCTTTCTTCTACATCTACTATAAATATGTCTTTTTCTTTTTCTTTCTTTATAACTTCTTCAGTGCTACTTTCACATATTTTTTTAGCTAGACTTTCTGTAACTCTAACTGAAAGTTCTTCTTCCACAACTTTATTAGCTAAGCTTAATTGTGAATCTAAATCAATAACTCTAAGTAATGCTTTCCCATGACCTGCTGTTAAATATCCTCTTTCCACCATCTCTGCGACTGGTTCACTAAGATTTAATAATCTTAATGTATTAGTTATATGAGGTCTACTTTTTCCTACAGCTTCTGATATTTCTTCTTGAGTTACATTATAGTGTTCTATTAAACCTTTATATGCTAGTGCCTCTTCTATACAATTTAGGTCTTCTCTTTGTAAGTTTTCTATAAGAGCTATTTCCATTATATCTCTCATTGGTATATCTTTTATTACTGCAGGTATATCGCTCTTTTTAGCCATTTTAGATGCTCTATATCTTCTTTCACCTGCAATAATCATATATTTCCCATTATCATCTGGTTTAACAACTATCGGTTGTAATACTCCATAATGCTTTATTGATTCAGATAATACTTTGACTTTTTCTTCATCAAATATTTTTCTTGGTTGATCTTCATTTGGATATACTTTACTTAATTCAATATTTACAATATCCTTTTGATCTATTTCTTCATTTGCATCAGGTATTAATGCGCTAAGCCCTCTACCTAGCCTATTTGTTCTTTTAGTTGGTTTCTTTTCCATATTATATTATGTCCTCCTCTAAATCTATAAATTCTTCTGCTAGTTCCATGTATGCTTCTGTACCTCTACATTTAGAATCATAATAAATTACTGGTTTGCCATGACTTGGTGCTTCTGCTAATCTTACATTTCTAGGTATAAGCGTTGTATAAACACTTCCCTTAAAATATCTTTTTACTTCTTCTACAACTTGTATAGATAGGTTTGCTCTCCCATCAAACATACTAAGTACTACACCCTGAATATCTAAACTTGGATTTAATCTAGATTTTACTAACTTTATAGTTTCCATCAGTTGACTAACTCCTTCTAATGCATAATACTCACATTGTATTGGTATTAAAACACTATCTACAGCAGTAAGACTATTTATAGTAAGCATACCTAAAGATGGTGGACAATCTATAAATATATAATCATATTCTTCTCTTATAGGTTCTAATGCATTTTTTAATATAAATTCTCTATCTTTCATAGTTGTTAATTCTATTTCTGCTCCTGATAGCTCAGTTGCAGCAGCAACTATATCGACGTTATCAAATTCCGTACCTATTATAGCTTCTCTTATATCTAAACTATCTAACATTACTTCATAAATAGTACTTTCAACAGAATTTTTATCTACTCCATATCCACTAGTTGTATTTCCTTGTGGGTCTAAATCTAATACTAATATTTTTTTCCCCATTTTCCCCATACTTGCACTTAAATTTACATTTGTAGTTGTTTTACCAACTCCACCTTTTTGATTAAATACTGCTATAACTTTGCTCATAAGATTTCCCCCCCTGTCTATTTTAAAAAAAGATTACTGCATGCAGTAACCTTTTTACTTTTTAGGAATCTTTACAACAACTTCCATATAATCTCCCTTGTCTATTTCATTATACTTAGCTTCAATTCCTGTACCTATTATTGCATCAAAGGCTTGTTTCATGGTATTTAAATATATTCTTATAGCCATAGAACCCTTTACATTTTGTTTTTTATCAGCTTCACTAGGAGCTTCTAAGTCTTCTAGTATATCCTTTATCAACTTTTCTGTTTTCTTTACAGTTAGCTCGCTTTTTATTACTTTATCTAGAACTTCCTTCATTAGCTCTTCATTAGGTAACTTAAGTAAGGCTCTAGCGTGTCTTTCTGTTAAATTATTTTCTACTAGCTTTATCTTTATCTCACTTGAAAGTCTTAATATTCTAAGTTTATTAGCTATAGTAGATTGATTTTTACCAAGCTTTTCAGCTAATTGTTGTTGTGTAAAATCATGTTCTCTTATTAAATTTTCATAACCCATAGCTTCTTCTATGAAGTTTAAGTCTTCTCTTTGTAAGTTTTCTAATAACGCTAACACTGCAGAAGATTCGTCAGACATATTATTTATAATAACTGGAACAGCTTCAAGTTTTGCTAATTTAGCGGCTCTTAGCCTTCTTTCTCCTGCAATTAATTCATATTTATCATCTTTCATTCTAACTGTTATAGGTTGAAGTATCCCGTAAACCTTTATAGAATTACTTAGTTCTTCTAATGCCGACTGTGAAAATACCTTTCTTGGTTGATATGGATTTGGAACTATTTGTTCTATTGGTATCTCCATAACTCTTTTCTCTTCCATAACATCCCTCTCTCATATAGATATAAATATATTAAAATTTAAGTAGTTCCCTACAAATTAATACGCATTTAGATATATGAATATAATATTTCTTCATATACCTATATAATCCTTCTATTTTATTTCTTTTTTGGTAGAAAATTAGTTATTTCTCAGGAAATAACTAATTTCGACCTAAATAGATTTTTATTTTATAGGGTTTTTGCTTGGTTTCCCTGCTTTTCTAGGATATTTTTCTGGCGTATTTTTTACTTTTTTAAAAACTAAAATATTATGATTTAAATCTGATTCAGGAAGTTTGACATCTATCTTTTCGATAAATTCAACCCCTAAAGCATCCATAGCTGCTTTAGACTCTTCTAGCTCTAAGTTTGCATTTGGACCTTTTAAACATACAAAGTGCCCCCCAACCTTAATAAATGGTATACAAAACTCCATTAAGACTGGTAAACCTGCTACTGCTCTTGCAGTAGCAACATCATATTTTTCTCTGTACTCTTCAGATTTTCCAAAATCTTCAGCTCTACCATGAATATATTCTATATTATCAATTCCTACACTTTTGCTAACTTCTTGTAAGAAATTTATTCTTTTATTTAAGGAATCCAGTAAAGTAACCTCTAAATCTTCTAGACATATTCTTAAAGGCAGTCCTGGAAATCCTGCTCCAGTTCCTACATCTATTAAAGATATTCCGTTCTTTATATATCCATTTTTCACCGCAGATATAGAATCTAAAAAGTGTTTTATATACACTTCTTTTTCTTCTACTATTCCTGTAAGGTTCATATGTTGATTCCAATCTGCTAGCATATCTCTATATATTTTTAGATTATCTAACATCTTATCATTAACATCTATTCCTAAATCACAAAGACCTTTTGCTAATATGTCTCTATTGCTCATTTTTTCCTCCTCTAGTTCTTCTCATTTGCTCTAAGTATATAAGAAGTACTGATATATCTGCAGGAGAAACCCCCGATATACGAGACGCTTGTCCTATAGATATAGGTCTTATAGCATCAAGCTTTTGTCTTGCTTCTATTCTAAGACCATCTATTGATAGATAGTCAATTTCTTCTGGTAATCTTTTATTTTCAAGCTTTTTAAACTGATCTATTTGTTTTAATTGCTTATCTATATATCCTTCATATTTCGTCATTATTACACATTGCTCTTTAACTTCATCGGAAACACTTTCATCTGCACCTTTTCCTATTGTTTGGATTAGTTCGTATGTTACCTCTGGACGCTTTAGGAAATCATATAAAGATAAACCTACTTTTATTTCAGATGCTCCCATTTCTGTTAATAAGTGATTTACTTCTTTAGGAGTTACTCTTTCAGTTTTTAATCTTTCTAATTCTTTTTCAACTTCTGCTTTTTTGTTTAAATATCTTTGATATCTTTCTTCCTTAACTAAACCTATATCATAACCTCTTTGAGTAAGTCTCATATCTGCGTTATCTTGTCTTAAATATAATCTATACTCAGATCTAGAAGTCATCATTCTGTATGGCTCATTAGTTCCTTTTGTAACTAAGTCATCTATTAAAACACCTATATAAGCTTCAGATCTATCTAAAACAAAAGGTTCTTTTCCTTCTATCTTAAGAGCAGCATTTATACCAGCTATAAGCCCTTGAGCTGCTGCTTCTTCATATCCTGAAGTACCATTGAATTGACCCGCACTGAATAAGTTTTCTACACCTTTGATTTCAAGACTTATCTTTAATTGAGTCGGATCTATACAATCGTATTCTATTGCATATGCTGGTCTCATTATCTTTGCATTTTCAAGACCTGCCACACTCTTATACATTTGTAACTGTACTTCATAAGGTAAACTTGTAGATATACCTTGAATATACATTTCTTTTGTATCCATACCTTCTGGTTCTATAAATATTTGGTGCGATTCTTTATCATTAAATCTTACAACTTTATCTTCTATAGACGGACAATATCTTGCTCCAGTACTGTCTACTTTTCCGCTATACATTGCTGATCTATTTAAGTTATTCATTATAATCTCATGAGTCCCTAGGTTTGTTCTTGTTAAATAACAAGGCTCTTGGTCCATTTTTAAATCTTCAGTTAAGAATGAGAATGGAGTTATTTTTTCATCTCCTTCTTGAATAGACATAACTGAAAAATCTATACTATCTCTATGAATTCTTGCTGGAGTACCAGTTTTGAATCTTCTCATGTTTAATCCAAGCTTAACTAATCCTTCAGTTAAATGCTTAGCATACCCTAATGCATTAGGCCCTTCATAGAAAGATACTTCTCCCATATATATCTTAGAGTTTAAGTAAACTCCTGTTGCAAGTATTACTGCTTTTGCTTCATATATACATCCAAGTTTTGTTACAATACCTTTAACAACATTTTCTTCATGTACTATATCAATTACCTCATCCATAACTACATCTAAATTAGGTTCATCTTCTATAGTTTTTTTCATTTCTGTATGGTATTTAAACTTATCTGCTTGTGCTCTTAATGAGTGTACCGCTGGTCCTTTTGCAGTATTTAACATTCTACTTTGTATAATTGTTTTATCTGCATTTATACCCATTTGTCCACCTAAGGCATCTATTTCTTTTACTAATTGACCTTTTCCTGTTCCACCCACTGATGGGTTACATGGCATAAGAGCAATTGAATCTAAAGACATTGTTACAATTAATGTTTTATGTCCCATTCTTGCAGTAGCAAGAGCAGCCTCACATCCAGCATGTCCAGCTCCTACTACTACTACATCATATTTTCCTGCATTGAAATTTATCATGTTAGTATCCTTTCCGTTAAGTATTAATGTTTCACGATAAACATTTATTTTGTTTTACACTTACTTCCCTATACAGAAGTTAGCAAATATCGTATCTAATAAATCTTCTCTAACTGTATCTCCGTTTATATACCCTAGGTAATCCCATATATTTTTAAAGTCAACTTCTATGAAATCATATGGCATATTTTGATCTATCGCATTTATAGCATCATTTATAGATTCATATGCTTTTAATAATGCATCCTTGTGTCTAGAGTTTGTAATCATTAAATTAGAAGAATGTTTCACACTTCCTTTGTAAACCATTGATTCTATTCTATCATGTAATTCTTCTATTCCTTCATGTTTTAGTGCTGATATTTTTATTATACTTTCACTATCAACATATTCTCTTATTTTATCTATTTCTATTTGTTGCTCTAAATCTGTCTTATTTAGTAAGACTATTGATTTTTTACTCTTAAGATTTTCTAATATTTCTATATCTTCTTCAGACAGTTTTCTTGATGCATCTAGCACCATTATAACTAAATCGGCACTACTTATAGATTCTTTAGATTTTTCGACACCTATTTTCTCAACTATATCTTCCGTTTCTCTTATACCTGCTGTATCTACTATTTTTAAAGGAATACCTTTAATATTTACAAATTCCTCTATAACATCTCTTGTAGTACCCGCTATATCTGTAACTATCGCTCTATTTTCGCCTAATATAGAGTTAAGCAGTGATGATTTACCTACATTTGGTTTTCCTACTATTACTGTTTTTAATCCGTCTCTTAATATTTTACCACTTTCGGCAGTATCATATAATTTCTTTATTTCAGTTTTTAGATCTTCAGCTTTATCTTTAAGTGTTTTATAAGTTATTTCTTCTACATCTTCTTCAGAGAAATCTATTGAAACAGTTAAATGAGCTAAAACTTCTGTCACATTTTCTCTTAGTTCTCTAATCTTTTTAGATAAAGAACCTTCTAATTGACTTTGAGCAACTTCATGAGCCGTATCTGTTTTTGCTTTTATTACATCTATAATCGCTTCTGCTTGAGATAAGTCTATTCTACCATTTAAGAATGCTCTTTTTGTAAATTCTCCAGCATCTGCCAATCTTACATCTTTCGATAATATAAGTTCTAATATTTTTTTAACTGATATAAATCCACCGTGACAGTTTATTTCTATAACATCTTCCGCTGTATATGAGTTTGGACCTTTCATATAAGCTAGTAAAACTTCATCTATCACTGTATCATTATCAACTATATTTCCGTATATTAGTGTTCTTTGTCTGTAGTCCTTTATTAACTTATTCGACATAGATTTAAAGATATCTTGAGCAACCTCTAAAGATCTCTCCCCACTAATTCTTATTATTCCTATACCACCTTCACCTGGTGCTGTTGCAATTGCTGCTATAGTATCATCTATAAACAAATTTATCACCTCTTAGTATATAAATTTTTAAATTAATCCTTCGTTACTTTTAATTGTTTCCTTAATCTTAACATTATATAAAATAAATAACAAAAATAAAACCCCCTATTATCTAGGAGGTTAAGTTTTATCTTTTATACTCTATTACTAGTCTTCTATATGGATCAGTTCCTTCACTATATGTAGTTACATACTTGTCATTTTGAAGAGCAGAATGAACTATTCTTCTTTCATAAGGATTCATATAGTCTAGCCTTTTAGTTTTTCTAGTTTTAGCTACTTCTCTAGCTACTTTATTTGCATATCTTACTAGAGATTCTTCTCTTTTAGATCTATAATTCTCGATATCTACAAGTACTCTCATATTAGAATCCTTGTTTATTTTGTTAAGAGCAAGTCCTGTTAAAAATTGTATAGAGTCTAGAGTTTCCCCTCTTCTACCAATTAAACATGCTGCATCTTTACCTTCTATATTCACTTTGATTAAATTATTTTCTTGGCTAACATTAACATTAGCTTCGACATTTGCATTTTTAAGTATGTTACTTACAAATTCATGTGCTAAATCAGTTTCTCTTTCAATAACTGTAAATTTGTATGTACCTTCTTTCGAACCTATAAGTCCTAAAAACCCTTTTGTTGGAGCTTCTAAAACTTCAATTTCTACATCTTCAACTTTAACTTTTAGTTGTTCTAATGCCTTTTTTAATGCTTCTTCTTGGTTCTTACTTTTTATTTCTAGGCTTCTTCTCATCTATTACTTCCTCCTTAGAATTAGCCAGTTTAGCTTTTAAAGGATTCATTATTAAGTAGTGTTGAGCTATAGCAAATAAGTTACCTACAGTCCAGTATAATGTAAGACCTGCTGGGAAAGAGAATCCCCAGAATAGCATCATCCCAGACATAACATATGTCATGATTTTCATTGAACCTTGTTGTTGATCCTTTGGCATCATTAACATTTGCATTCCAAACGTACTCGCCCCTGAAAGTACAGCTAATATATAATCTGGCTTAGTTAAACTTTGTATCCATAAAAATCCTACATCTGCATTTGTAAATGCAGCTTGATTAGCAAATACACCATAAGCTACAGGGTTTTTTAATACATTAAATAATGCTATTAATATTGGCATTTGTATTAATAGTGGTAAACATCCTGCTAATGGATTAACTTTGTATTCTTTGTATAGATTCATTATTTCTTGTTGTTGTTTCTCTGGCTTATTTTTATACTTTTCTTGTATTTCTTGCATCTTTGGTTGCATATCTTGCATTGCTTTTGTAGACTTTGTTTGCTTAATAGTCAGTGGTAATAATAATAACTTTACAAATATTGTAAATAATATTATTGCAACACCATATTGTTGAACAAATTCAAATATTATCCTTAGGACGTCTCCTAATAAATTACTTATCAAGTTCAATTTCTCTACCTCCTAGAGTACCTTATCTATTTTATTTTAAAGGGTCGTAGCCTCCTGGATGAAATGGATGACATTTTGACACTCTTTTTATTGTTAAAAACATACCTTTAAAAAAACCGTACTTTTTAAAGGCTTCTAATGAATATTGTGAACACGTTGGATAAAATCTGCAGGTTGGTCCTTTAAGTGGAGATATAAACTTTTGATAAAATCTAACTAGATAAATACATAATTTAGAAGAGTATTTATTTAGTTGGCCTAATATAAAAGTTATCCTTTTCAAATTCAAAACCTCCTGTTAAAACATTTTTATTTATTTATATCTATAATGTTAGACTTTTTAGCTAAATGTTTTATAGATTTTTCTATATCTTTATATTCAGAGTCCTTACTTGAAACTCTAGCTATAAAAACTATATCAAAACCTTCTTTAACGTTTTCATCAATATTTAGTCTATAACATTCTTTTATTCTTCTTCTTAGTTTATTTCTAGTGATCGCATTTCCAACCTTTTTAGATACCGAAATCCCTATCCTACTAGAATCTGATTTATTTTCAAGTATATACATTACTAAATATCTATTTGCAAAAGACTTGCCGTGTTTATACACTTTCCTAAAATCAGAGTCTTTTTTTAAACCTTTTGTATTTTTAAAGTCCATCTTAAATCCTCCATAAACACAGCCTCTAATATAAATTCCTACACAAAAAGGCCACTTTTAGTGGCCTTTTTTAATTATTAATGAGTTAATCTATTTCTTCCTTTAGCTCTTCTTCTTCTTAACACGTTTCTTCCGTTAGAAGTTTTCATTCTTTTTCTAAATCCGTGTTCTTTCTTTCTTTGTCTTTTCTTTGGCTGATAAGTTCTTTTCATTTATTGCACCGCCTTTCAGATTTTATTTCCGTTTATTAAAAATAATAACTTTACCCTCAAAGTAAACATAACACATACAATTATAAATGCTTTTATATTTGTTGTCAACGTGTTTTTGGACTGTTGAAATAACAAAAGTTCTTCTATTAATATCTCATTTATTTTTACGCATATTTTATACAAATAAAGACCTAAAACAATTGTCGATAAGTCTTAGTATTATGTCGATATTTTTCGCTATATATATAAGGAAATACTATTGTGTACTAATTTATCAACAAGCACTTAATATTGTGGATAAATTGAGTATAAAATATTGAAGTTTGGCATTTATTCTGATATTATTAATATACTTGTGGAAAATGTTAATTACATATACTAACTTATCAAGGTTATACACAAGCTGTGGATATAAATGTGAATAACTTATAACTAATAAGATAATACTTTAGTTATAATCTACATTTATTATATATTGATACTATTTATAACTTTATATACATATTGTTTATATCTTTTTACTTTTAAGGAATAATTTTTGTTATTAATATATTATCCACATCGTTATCCATAACTTTTATTATTATGTAAAATTTATCTGAAATTTTGCGATTTTTGTTAATAACTTTGTGGAAAATGTTAATTATTCTGTTCGGAGGTTTATATTATGGATATAGTTTCTTTATGGGACAAAACACTACAATTAATAAAAGGAGAGTTATCTCCTCCTAGTTTTAATGCTTTTTTCAAGCAAATCGTACCTTTAAAAATATATATGAGCGATTTAATACTTTTAGTTCCTAACGATTTTACTAAAGGGATACTAGAAGATAGGTATTTAAATCTAATAGAAAGCTCAGTAAACCAGCTATCATTAAAAAAATACAATATTAAATTTGTTTTAAATGAAAAAGACATTGAGGGATTAGGTGAAGAAAACAAGACATCTAATATAAAAAAGAACTATCCAAATTTAAATCCTAAATATACATTTGATACGTTTGTAATAGGTAACAGTAATAGATTTGCTCACGCTGCATGCGTTGCAGTTGCCGAATCTCCTGCTAGAGCGTACAATCCTCTTTTCTTATACGGAGGCGTTGGACTAGGTAAAACTCACTTAATGCATGCAATCGGTCATCATATAATGACACAAAAAAAAGATCCTAAGGTTGTTTATGTGTCTTCTGAAAAATTTACAAATGAGCTTATAAATTCAATAAAAGATGATCGAAATGAAGAATTTAGAAATAAATACAGAAATGTAGATATTTTATTAATAGATGATATTCAATTTATTGCTGGAAAGGAAAGAACTCAAGAAGAATTTTTCCATACATTTAATTCATTACATGAAGCAAATAAGCAAATAATAATTTCTAGTGATAGACCTCCAAAAGAGATACCTACATTAGAAGATAGATTAAGATCAAGATTTGAGATGGGACTTATAACAGACATACAAGCTCCTGATTTCGAAACAAGAATAGCAATACTTAGAAAAAAAGCTCAAATGGAAAACATTGACGTTCCAAATGAAGTAACTACTTATATTGCTAAAAATATTAAATCTAATATAAGAGAATTAGAAGGTGCCTTAACTAGAGTAATTGCATATTCTTCTCTTACTAATAGAACAATATCTTTTGAACTTGCATCAGAAGCATTAAAAGATATTATAACTACATCAAAAAATGAAGAAATTACAGTAAATAGAATAAAAGAAAAAGTATCTTCTGTATTTAACCTTAAAATGGAAGATTTCAACTCAAAAAAGAGAACTAGATCAATAGCTTATCCAAGACAAATAGCTATGTATTTAACTAGAGAACTTACAGACTTGTCTCTACCTAAAATAGGAGAAGAGTTTGGTGGAAGAGATCATACAACAGTTATTCATGCCCACGATAAGATTGTTAAAGATATACAATCAAATGACGAAATTAAGACTAAAATAGATAAAATGATATCAGATTTAAAAGGATAATTTTATAAACAATTGTCTGTGGATATGGTGTTGATGTCGTGTTTATAGTTTTTTTGTCTAAATTTTATTAACAAAATATTAGATTTACATTCACAAAGATATTAACATTCTATACACATGTTGATATCTTTGCGATTATTTAGGTACATATACTTATACACATTATCAACAACACCTACTACTATTACTACTAATTTTTTTATTTATTTTTATATATAAATGCCACAAGGAGGTTATCCACATTGAAAATAATTTGTAATCAAAAACTCTTAGCTAATAAAATAGGTATTGCTCAAAAAGCTATTAATGGAAAAACAACATTAGATCTATTAAAAGGTATCTTATTATCAGCTAAAGATGATCAATTAAAATTAACTGGATATGATTTAGAGATAGGAATTGAAACTTATACACAAGCTGAAGTAATACAAGAAGGTGAAATCGTAGTAAATGCTAGACTTTTTGGGGATATAATTAGAAAACTACCAGATTCATTTGTTGAGATAGAAACAGATGCTGAAAATAATGTATACATAAATTGCGTGAACTCTAGATTTAAAATAAAAGGAGATTCAGCTAAAGAATTTCCAAGATTACCTGAAGTAAATAAAGAGGATTTATATAACATACCTCAAGACTTACTAAAGAATATGATAAAACAAACAGTTTTTGCTATATCTCAAGATCAAACAAAACCTGTATTAATGGGTGAACTTTTAGAAATTGTAAATGGAGATATAAGTTTAGTTGCTATAGATGGATATAGATTAGCTGTTAGAAGTTGTAAGGTGAACAATATAACAAATGATGCTAAAGTAATAATACCTGGAAAGACTTTAACAGATGTAAATAGTTTATTATCTTCTGATGAAGATGTTAAATTAGGATTTGATGATAAAAATGCAATATTTATCATTAATGACACAAAAATAATAACAAGACTTCTTGAAGGTGATTTTATTGATTATAAAAAATTACTTCCAAGAGAACATAATTCAAAAGTTAAGTTAAATACAAAAGAACTTTTAAATAGTATTGAGAGAGCATCGTTATTATCTCAATCAGAGAAGAATAACTTAATAAAATTATCAATAAGAGATAAATCTATGGCAATAACTTCTAATACAGATAGAGGTAACGTGTATGAAGAAGTTTCTTTAGAATTAGAAGGAGATTATTTAGATATAGCTTTTAACTCTAGATATTTTATAGAGGGATTAAAAAATATAGATAGTGAAGAAATATTCATAGAATTCACGACTAATGTAAATCCTTGTATAATAAAACCTGCGGACGAAATTAAATATACTTATTTATTGCTTCCGGTAAGAATATCATCAAATATATAGTACAGACATCAAACCCAACTAAATAAAAGTTGGGTTTTTGTAAGTAATTTTGTGATATAATATACTTTTAGCACATTGTGCTAGATTTTAGATTAGGAGGAACTAATGATGATTGAAATAGCTATAGATTCAGAATATATAAAGTTAGACCAATTTCTTAAGTTAGCTGATATTGCATCAACTGGTGGACATGCTAAGTATTTAATTCAAGAAGGCTTAGTTACAGTAAATGGTGAAGTAGAAACTAGAAGAGGAAAAAAACTAAGATCTCAAGATATAGTAGAGGTTGAAGGCAATAAAATCAAAGTAGTGTAAAAAGGAGTGCCTTTTATGCGACTAAATAGCTTACAATTAGTTAATTACAGAAACTACGATAATTTACATTTAGAATTTAATAAAAAAGTAAATCTTCTTGTGGGAAGAAATGGTCAAGGAAAAACTAATATAGTCGAATCTATATATATGTTAGCATTTGGAAAATCATTCAGGACTAGTAAGGACAAGGAGATTATAAAATTTAATAGTGAAAATTTATATGTTGGGGGAAATTTTTCAACTCAGCATACAAATGGTTTAATAGAGGTTGCTATTGGAAAAAATAAAAAAGGTATTAAAGTAAATAAAATTCATATTCAAAAAATCCATGAATTACTTGGAAACATCAACGTTGTGATATTTTCACCTGAAGATTTAAGACTTGTAAAAGAGGGACCGAAAGAACGAAGATTATTTATTGACAAGGAAATTAGTCAGATTATGCCGAAGTATTATAATTACCTTACTAGTTATAATAAAATTTTATTTCAAAGAAATCAGTTATTAAAAAGTAAGTATATAGACAAGGCTTTGCTGGATGTTTATGACGAGAGTTTAGTTCAATATGGTAGTTATATTTATATATTAAGACGAGATTTTATAAAAAAGATAGCTATTATATCTAAAAATATGCATGATAAGTTGACTGATGGAATTGAAGAATTATCAATTACATATAAAAATCAAATTAACATAAATGATGAAGATACAGTAGCTAGTGTATATAATAAATTTTTAGACAAACTTTCATCTAATAGAGAACATGATATGGAAACACGCACAACTAAATATGGATTACACAAAGATGATTTAAACATTTTTATAAATGATTTAGATGTAAGATTATATGGATCCCAAGGTCAGCAAAGGACTGCTTCAATTTCTTTAAAGCTATCAGAGATAGAATTAATCAATAATGAAGTTGGAGAATATCCAATATTAATTTTAGATGATGTATTTAGTGAATTAGATGAAACAAGGCAAAAACTATTGGTAGATAACTTAAGTGTAGTTCAAATGTTTATAACTACTGCCGAAGTTTCACATAAAAATATATTTGATAAAGCTAATACTACTATTTTCAATATCAAGCAAGGAAGCGTTATTAGTATAGAGAATGGAGGAATCTAAATGAAACAAGAATACGGTGCAAGTCAGATTCAAGTACTAGAAGGGTTAGAGGCCGTTAGAAAAAGACCTGGTATGTATATAGGTTCAACAGGTCCTAGAGGTTTACACCATTTAGTTTATGAAGTCGTAGACAATGCTATAGATGAAGCATTACAAGGTTATTGTTCTGAAATATATGTATCAATAAATAAAGATGGCAGTATATCGTGTGCAGATGATGGTAGAGGTATTCCTGTAGAAGTACATCCACAAACAGGAAAATCAACACTAGAAACTGTTTTAACGGTACTTCATGCAGGAGGAAAATTTGGTGGAGGAGGATACAAGGTATCTGGTGGACTTCACGGAGTTGGGGTTTCTGTAGTTAATGCATTATCAGATTGGTTAGTAGCAGAAGTTCATAGAGATGGAAACATATATAGACAATCTTATAAAAAAGGTATACCTACAAATAACCTTGAGATAGTAGGAGAAGCTAAGAATACAGGAACTATAATAAGCTTTATGCCTGATGCAACTATATTTGATGAGGTTGAGTTTAAATACGAAACTTTAGAGCATAGACTTAGAGAATTATCTTTCTTAAATAAAGGTATAAAAATAGTATTTGAAGACAAAAGAGAAGATCAAGAAAAGAAAAAAGAATTCCATTATAATGGAGGACTAGTTGAATACGTTAAATTTTTAAATAAATCTAGAACTGGAATTCATGATGAGATAGTTTATATAGATAAAAAAGTGAAAGATTGCGTTGTAGAGTTAGCAATGCAGTATACTGACGGCTATTCAGAGAACATATATTCTTTTGCTAATAATATAAATACACACGAAGGTGGTACTCACTTAGCTGGATTTAGAGCCGCTCTTACAAAAACAGTAAATGATTATGCTAAGAGAAATAAGCTTTTAAAAGATAGTGATCCAAATTTAGTAGGTGAAGATATAAGAGAAGGTCTTACTGCAGTAGTATCAGTTAAGCTTTCAGAACCTCAATTCGAAGGTCAAACGAAAACTAAATTAGGTAATACAGTAATGAGAGGTATAGTAGATAGCGTAACTGTAGAAGAATTAGGATCTTTCTTAGAAGAAAACCCTACAACTGCTAGAATCATAGTAGATAAAGGTCTTAGAGCACAAAGAGCAAGAGAAGCTGCAAAAAGAGCAAGAGAATTAACAAGAAGAAAAAGTGTATTAGAAAGCACATCATTGCCAGGGAAATTAGCTGACTGTGCTGAAAAGGATCCTGTTAAGAGTGAAATATTCTTAGTCGAAGGGGATTCTGCCGGTGGTTCTGCTAAACAAGGAAGAGATAGACATGCACAAGCAATACTTCCACTAAAAGGGAAAATATTAAACGTTGAGAAGTCTAGATTAGATAAAATATTATCTTCTGATGAAATAAAAAATATGATAACTGCATTTGGATGTGGAGTTGGTAATGATTTTGATTTAGAAAAAGCTAGATATCATAAAATTGTTATAATGACCGATGCCGATGTCGATGGTGCTCATATAAGAACATTAATATTAACATTATTCTTTAGATACATGAGACCTCTTATAGATAATGGATATGTGTATATAGCCCAACCACCATTATACAAAGTAAAAAAACAAAAGAAAGAACATTATGTTTATTCTGATGCTCAATTAGAACAATTATTAGAGCAAATTGGAAGAACTGGTATAGAGCTTCAAAGATACAAAGGTCTTGGAGAGATGAATGCAGAGCAGTTATGGGAAACTACTATGAATCCAGAAACAAGAACATTACTTCAAGTATCTATAGATGATGCAGCTATGGCAGATGAAGTATTCTCTATGCTTATGGGAGATAAAGTAGCTCCTAGAAGAGAATTTATAGAAGAAAATGCAAAGTTTGTTAGAAACTTAGATATATAGAAAGGGGATGAATATACATGGAAGAAAATAATAGAATACTCCCTATTGAAATAGCGGAAGAAATGAAAAAATCATATATTGATTATTCTATGAGTGTTATAGCAGGTAGAGCTCTTCCTGATGTAAGAGATGGGCTAAAACCGGTTCATAGAAGAATATTATATTCAATGAGTGAATTAAATTTAACACCAGATAAACCATACAGAAAATCTGCCCGTATTGTTGGGGACGTACTAGGTAAGTACCATCCACATGGAGATAGTGCAGTTTATCTAGCAATGGTTAGAATGGCTCAAGATTTCTCAACTAGAGGACTTTTAGTTGATGGACACGGAAACTTCGGTTCTGTAGATGGTGATTCACCAGCCGCAATGCGTTATACAGAGGCTAGAATGAGTAAGTTATCTTTAGAGTTATTAAGAGATATAGATAAAGAGACAGTTGATTTTACTCCAAACTTTGATGAATCTTTAAAAGAACCTTCAGTACTTCCTGCTAGATATCCAAACCTTTTAGTAAATGGATCTAATGGTATAGCAGTAGGTATGGCAACATCAATACCACCTCATAACTTAGGTGAAGTTATAGATGCAACAATTCATTTAATAGATAATGAAGAAGCTACAGTGGATGACTTAATACAATTTGTAAAAGGTCCAGACTTCCCAACATCAGCAATAATAATGGGAAAAGAAAATATCTCTGAAGCTTATAGAACTGGTAGAGGTAAAGTTAAGGTTAGAGCTAGAGCTTATATAGAAGAATTAGCTAAAGGAAAACAACAAATAGTTGTAACTGAAATACCGTATCAAGTTAATAAAGCTAAATTAGTTGAAAAAATAGCGGATTTAGTTAAAGAGAAAAAACTAGAGGGTATTTCTGATCTTAGAGATGAAAGTAACAGAAATGGTATGAGAATAGTTATAGAGCTTAAGAGAGATGCAAATGCTAATATAGTATTAAATAATCTTTATAAGCACTCTCAAATGGAAGATACATTTAGTATAATAATGCTTGCATTAGTAAATGGACAACCAAAGGTATTAAATCTTAAGCAAATATTATATCATTATGTACAACATCAAAAAGATGTAGTTACTAGACGTACTAAGTTTGAATTAAATAAAGCAGAAGCAAGAGCTCATATACTAGAAGGATTAAAAATAGCTCTTGATAATATAGATGCAGTTATTAAGCTAATAAGAAGTTCAAAAACTGGACAGGAAGCTAAAGCTGGATTAATAGAACAATTTAAATTATCTGAAATTCAAGCACAAGCAATACTTGATATGAGACTTCAAAGATTAACTGGACTTGAAAGAGATAAGATTGAAGCTGAATATGAAGAATTAATAAAGAAAATAAATGGATTAAAAGAAATATTAGCTAATGAAAGATTACTTCTTAACGTAATAAAAGAAGAAATGATGATAATCAGAGAAAATTATGCCGATGAGAGAAGAACTGAAATAACACATGCTGAGGGCGAAATAGATATGAGAGACCTTATAAGTGATGAAGAAATAGCTATAACGCTTACTCACTTTGGGTATATCAAGAGAGTTCCAGCAGATACTTATAAGAGTCAAAACAGAGGTGGAAGAGGAATCGCAGCTCTTACTACTAGGGAAGAGGACTTTGTAAGACATCTTGTAAGTACGACTACTCACAGTAGATTACTATTCTTTACTAATAAGGGTAGAGTATTTAGATTAAATGCTTATGAAATTCCTGAAGGAAAGAGACAAGCTAAAGGTACTGCTATTGTAAACTTACTTCAATTAGGACCTAATGAAAAGATAGCAACGTTAATAGCAATAGATGAAAATGATACAAATCAATACTTACTATTAGCTACTAGAAATGGTATAGTTAAGAAAACTAAACGTGAAGAATTTAAAAATATAAATAAATCTGGTCTTATAGCTATAGGATTAAGAGAAGATGATGAGCTTATAGATGTTAAGATTACAGATGGAAATAAAGATGTACTTTTAGTTACTAAAAATGGAATGTCTATAAGATTTGACGAAAATGACATAAGACATATGGGTAGAACTGCCATGGGAGTAAAAGGTGTAAGCTTATCTAAAGATGATAAAGTGGTATCAATGAACCTATCTGATGAAGGTACAGATTTATTAGTAGTTAGTGAAAATGGATTTGGAAAAAGAACAGACATAGCTGAGTACAGAACGCAAATAAGAGCTGGAAAAGGTATAAAGACATATAATATAGCTGAGAAAACAGGGAAACTTGTTGGAGCAGAAATGGTAAATGAAGATGACGAGATGATGATAATAAACTCAGATGGAGTACTTATCAGATTAAGAGTAAATGAAATCTCATTATTCGGAAGAGTGACAAGCGGAGTTAAGTTAATGAAAACTAACGACGAGGTTAATGTAGTTTCTATTGCTAAAATAAATATGGAGGAAGAATAGGATATTATCCTATTCTTTTTGCATAATCTAATACATAAAAATTTTAAATAAGAGGAGAATGTATTATGAGTAATAAAAAAGGAAAATATCTATTATTAGGTGCCTTTTTAGGATTTATAGCAGGCTTATTCTTTGCTCCTAAAAAAGGTTCTGAATTAAGAAGAGAAGCTAAAGAAAAATTTGAAGAAGTAAAAGATAATCCAAAAGATGTTCTACAAGAAACTTTTGATGGTGTAAAAGAAAAGATAAATACTTTAATCGATGAAAGTATTACTGAAGATGATATACAAATATCTGAAGATGAAATAGTGATAAGTAGAACTTTTGAGGATGAGGGAGAAGATAATTAATGGATGCAATGGGATGGCAGATAGGGGCTGTTTTAATAGGAGTATCAGCATTAATAGTAGCTATATATTTAAGCAAATTATTACAAACTGCAACACAAATTGTTGAAAAAGCATGTAGAATAGTAGATTATAATGAAAGATATATAAATGATACTATAGAAAATGTAGCATCAATAGCGAAAAATACAGAAGATATAGTTGATATGGCAAGTAAAGTTACGAGTATAACAAAAGTATTTAAATTTATGAAAAGATAATTAGATGCTAAGGAGGTTTATCAATGTCGATAAATATAAATTCAAAATTAGATTCACAAAATAGTTTTTGGGATATAAATTTAGAAGGTGAACTAGATGTATCTACAGCAGATAAGTTAAAAGAATACTTACACGGGCTAGTGGAACAAGAAGTGGTAGATATGAAAATCAACCTTTCTAGTTTAGAATACATAGATTCAACTGGATTAGGAGTAATGATAGGTGTACTTAAGAAATTAAGAACTAATGATAAAGAAATATATATAATTAATCCTAAAAGTAATGTTAAAAAGATTTTTACGATAACAGGTCTAGATAAAATATTTAAAGTGGAGGGATAAGCTTTGACTTGTGAAACTATAAAAATGGAAATAACTGCAAATCCTGAATATGTAGGTATTATAAGATTAACTACTTCAGGAATAGCTAACAAAATAGGTTTTTCAATAGATGATATAGAAGATATGAAGGTAGCTGTGTCAGAAGCTTGTACTAATGCAATTAAGCACAGTAATGATGATGTGTTCAATATAACATTTAGTAGATTAGAAAATGGGCTTACTATAGAAATTCAAGACAATGGTAAGGGTTACGATGTAGAAAATTCAGTTCAACCTGATTTAGAAAATCCAAAAGAAAATGGATTAGGACTATTTATAATACAAACATTAATGGATGATGTAAGTATAGAGTCAAAAGAAAATCAAGGTACAATAGTAAAGATGACTAAATATTTAGGAGTTGATATTTAATGAAAAATGTAGCTAGTGCTACAGATTACCTAAATATGGATACGAAAGAGCTATTTAAGATATATAGTAAAGATAAGAACAACAAAGAACTTAGAAACATTCTTATCGAAAGGCATCTATATTTAGTAAACTTGCTAGCGAAAAAGTATATAAATAAAGGTGTTGAGTTTGAAGATATATATCAGGTTGCTTCATTGGCACTAATATATGCTATAGATAGGTATGATATAGAAAAAGGATATGAATTTTCTAGCTTTGCAACGCCAACTATAATAGGCGAAATAAAAAAATACTTTAGAGACAAAGTATGGACATTAAGAGTACCTAGACGTGTACAAGAGTTAAGCAAGAAAATAAGTGAAGCTAAAGTTGTTTTAGAACAACAAAATAAGAAACACCCTAAAGTTAAGGATATCGCTAACTATATTGGATGTAGTGAAGAAGATGTATTAGAAGCTATGGAGGCCTCATACGGATACCAACCTATATCTTTAGATTCATCAAGTAATGATGATTCTGAAGATAAAGATATAACTCTTATAGATAAGATAGGTCAGGAAGAAAGTAGTTTCTCTAATATAGAGCAAAAAGACTTTGTAAATAAATTTATGGAGAATTTAAATGAATTAGAAACTAAAATATTTAAAGATAGATTCTTCTTAGATAAAACTCAGTCAATAATAGCGAAAGAATTAGAAATATCTCAAATGACTGTTTCTAGGCTAGAAAGAAAGATAATAGAGAAGCTTAGAAAAGAATATGAAAAAAATATTTAAAAAACTTTAAAAAAAGTATTGACCTACTGTTTAATATATAGTATATTATTACTTGTCCTTAAGAAAAGGGCAAAATAAAAAT
>NZ_HG529419.1 GCF_000499525.1 Faecalimicrobium dakarense
ACGGCCTGGTAGTTCAGCTGGTTAGAATGCCAGCCTGTCACGCTGGAGGTCGAGGGTTCGAGTCCCTTCCAGGTCGCCAAATTAATTTAATACGCGGGAATATGGCTCAGTTGGTAGAGCAATTGACTGTTAATCAATGGGTCACAGGTTCGAGTCCTGTTATTCCCGCCACTATAAATTAAATGTGTAACATAAATTTAATATATAGCATAAATTAAATATATAATACCAATTAAATATGCGGGAATAGTTCAGTGGTAGAGCGCAACCTTGCCAAGGTTGAAGTCGCGAGTTCGAATCTCGTTTCCCGCTCCATATAATATATGGGTGCATAGCTCAGCTGGATAGAGCAACGCCCTTCTAAGGCGTGTGTCCGGGGTTCGAATCCCTGTGCGCTCACCAATAGAAAGTTTCACATTAGTGGAACTTTTTTTTTATATAAAATTATTTAAATAAAATTTATAATTATTTACTAACTTTAAATAATTTGTATATAGTTAGAGTAATATAGTATAATACATAGTGTGAAAGATTAAGAACTTATCAGACAGGAGGAATTAACTGTGGATATAAATTCTTTTTTGAGAAGTTTCTTTGATATAATTTTTAATTTGACCATAAATGATATAGTGGATATATCAATAGTAGCTTACTTATTTTATAAAATATTTATGTTTATAAAAGATACAAGAGCAGAGCAAGTTTTTAAAGGTATACTATTGTTATTAGTAGCTACACAACTTAGTAGCACTTTTAAGTTACATACACTATATTGGATATTAGTTAATGCATTAGACTTTGGAGTTATTGCAGCACTTATAATATTCCAACCAGAGCTTAGAGCAGGCCTTGAACATATAGGTAGAGCCAAGTTTAATATTTTTGGAAAAAATGGTTTAAATACACCAGAAGAAACTCTTAATAAAACAATAGAAGAAATAGTAGAAGCACTATATTCATTATCAAGACAAAAAATAGGAGCCCTTATTATTATGGAAAGACAAACCAAAATAGGAGAAATAATAAATACGGGAACTATTATAGACGGTGAAGTATCAAGACAATTATTAATAAATATATTTATTCCTAATACACCGCTTCATGATGGAGCAGTGGTTGTTAGAGGATCGCAGGTTAAAGCAGCCGCATGTTTCTTACCATTAACAGAAAGTAAAGATTTAAGCAAGGATTTAGGTACTAGACATAGAGCAGCAGTAGGTGTTAGTGAAGTTTCAGATTGTATATCATTGATTGTTTCAGAAGAAACGGGAGATGTATCTATAGCTAAAGCAGGAAAGCTATATAGGAATATATCGAAGGATAGGATGACTAATATATTAAGAAGTAATCTGAAAACTATTACAGATGAAAAAAGCTTTTTTAAAGGCGGGATATTCAGATGATAGATCAATTAAAACATAATACTAGAATAAAGTTAATATCGTTATTAAGCGCAGTAGTACTATGGATGTATGTTATGGCAGTTGTAGATCCAGAAGAAACAAAACTATTTGAAGATATACCAGTAGAAATAACTAATATGAATCAACTTGCAGACAAGGATTTGGTAATTTATCCGGAAGTAGATTTAACTACAGATATAGCCATAACAGGTAAGCTTTCAAATCTTCAAAAAGTAAATAAAAATAATATACATATTTACGGTGAAATAAATAACCTTGAAGGAAATAGCGCTGGAGAAGGAAATAATCAGATATATTTAAAGGCAAGTGTTCCAGGTAAAGTTACACATGAATTTAAAAGTGGAGTTCTGGTAGTTAACCTAGAAAAGTTAGTAAAAGAAAAAAGAGCTATAGAAGTAAATGTAGAAGGTAAAGCAAGAGATAATATAGAACCGGTTACTATGGATAAAGATAGTGTAAGAGTTTCTGGTCCAAGAGTATTAGTAAATAAAGTTCAAAAGGTTGTAGCCACTCTTAATGTAGGGGATGAGGTTAATGACTCTTCTAAAGAATTAAGTTTGGTGCCTGTAGATGAAAATGGTAAAAAGGTAGAGGGAATACATTTAGATTCTTCTAAGGTAACTGTAAATGTTAAATTTTTAAAACAAAAAACCGTTCCTATAAATGTAAAGTTTAGCAACAATAGTCAAGTAGAAGAGAATCTGAAAGATTATACAATAAGTCAAAAAACGATAACTATAAAAGGTAAAAAAGATATAGTAGATAGTATAGATGCTATTAATACAAAGCCTGTAGATTTATCTTCTATAACAGAAGATACATCTAAGGATATATATTTAGAAATTCCAGAAGGTATATCAGTAGAATTTAAGTATATAACTATAAAATTAGACGCTGTAAAGTATATAAATAGTAATCTTACATACGCATCTGAAGATGTTGAATTAAGGAACTTAAGTGATACTATAGATATGAATAAGGTTAAAGTTCCAGGAAATATAAAAGTAAGTATAGAACATGGAGAAAATATAGATGCTCCAACCAAGTCAGATATAGTTTTATATATAGATTTTAATGAATCACCTAGTGAAGATGGGGGATATTTTATAAAATATGAAACTAAATATGATGCCAAACAAATAATAATTGAACCAAATGTAACAAGTATTTAGTAAAAAAATGTAAAAATTAAATAAAAATTGACTAGATAAGATGCAATTAAAACTACAAGTTTAAAATTATTAATGTAGTTTTTGTTGCATCTTATTTGTTTTCAATATACTATAAAAGTAGATGTATTTTGTATATGTATTTAAAAAAATAGCCTTGAGGAAAACGATATTTAAGGTAAATACATATAATTTGGTCAGATTTAGCATATATTTATTTTAAAAACTGCATTTAATATGTATTAAAATGAGGTGTAATAATTGAGAAACTTTGAAGATGTAATTAAATTTGCAAAAGAAAGAGGACCAAAGATTGTTGCAGTAGCTTGTTGTCAAGACAAAGAAGTGTTAATAGCAGTTGAGATGGCAAGAAAAGAAAGAATAATAGAAGCTATTTTGATAGGGGATATAGAAAAAACAAAAGAAATAGCTAAGGGGTTAGATATAAATATAAGCAATTACCAATTAATAGATATAAAAGATTTAGAACAAGCATCTCTTAAAGCCGTTGAACTAGTATCTCAAAATAAAGCGGACATGGTTATGAAAGGTTTAGTAGATACATCTATAATACTAAAAGCCGTTTTAAATAAAGAGATTGGATTAAGAACAGGTAATGTATTAAGTCATATTGCTGTATTTGATATAGAAGGATATAATAAGTTATTTTTTATAACTGATGCAGCTATGAACTTAGCACCAGACGTAAATATAAAAAAGCAAATCATAGAAAATTCATGTAAAGTAGCTCATTCGTTAGATATAAAGAATCCAAAAGTAGCAGTATTATGCGCAAAAGAAAAAGTAAATCCTAAAATGCAAGATACAATTGATGCAAAGGAATTAGAAGAAATGTGTGAAAGAGGAGAAATAAAAAATTGTATAGTAGGAGGCCCTTTTGCTTTAGATAATGCAGTATCTATAGAAGCGGCTAATCATAAAGGTATAAACCATCCTGTAGCAGGAAATGCAGATATATTATTAGCTCCAGATATAGAAGCAGGAAATATATTATACAAATCTTTAGTATTTTTCTCAAAATCAAAAAATGCAGGAGTTATAGTTGGTGCAAAAGCTCCAATAATATTAACTTCTAGAGCAGATAATGAAGAAACAAAATTAAACTCAATAGCGTTAGGTGTTTTAATGTCAGCTGGGAATTAAGAATATAGGGGGATATATATGAATAGCTTATTCAAAATATTAACGATAAATCCTGGATCAACATCAACTAAAATTGCGGTGTTTGACGATGAGGATATAGTATTCGAAAAAACTTTAAGACATTCATCAGAAGAAATCAGTAGGTACGAAAAAATATCAGATCAATTCCAATTTCGAAAAAATGTAATAGAAGAAGCATTAATAGAAGGTGGAATTAATATAAATGAATTAAATGCAGTAGTAGGTAGAGGAGGACTTCTTAGACCTATACAAGGTGGAACCTACACTGTAAATGATACTATGATAGAGGATTTGAAGTTAGGGGTATTGGGAGAGCATGCATCAAATCTAGGTGGAATAATAGCTAAGGAAATAGGGGATTCAGTTAATATACCATCCTATATAGTAGATCCAGTTGTTGTTGATGAAATGAATGATATAGCGAGAGTATCAGGAATTCCTGATATACATAGAAAGAGTATATTCCATGCGTTAAATCAAAAGGCAACTGCTAGAAGGGCTTCTAAGGAGCTAGGAAAGGAATATAGTGAATGTAATTTTATAGTAGTTCATATGGGTGGAGGAATATCTGTAGGAGCTCATGAAAAAGGAAAAGTCATTGATGTTGCAAATGCATTAGATGGAGAAGGTCCATTCTCGCCTGAAAGAAGCGGGGGATTGCCTGTAGGAGACTTAATAAAGATGTGTTTTAGTGGAAAGTATAGCCAAAATGATATCAAAAAGAAAATAAAAGGCAGTGGTGGATTAGTAGGATACTTAAATACTAATGATGTTAGAGATGTAGAGAAAAAAATAGAATGTATGGATGAGGAAGCTAAACTAATATATGAAGCAATGGCATACCAAATAAGCAAAGAAGTAGGTGCTTGCGCTGCAGTTCTTAAAGGAAATGTTGATGGAATATTATTAACGGGAGGAATTGCTTACTCAAATAAATTTACAAATCTTATAAAAGAAAATGTTGAATTTATATCACAAGTAAGAGTTTATCCAGGGGAAGATGAGATGATAGCTTTAGCACAAGGTGGACTTAGAGTTCTAAATAATGAAGAAAGCCCTAAAGAATATCTTTGTGAGTTAGGCTATATATAAAACTAAAATTAAGACTTGATAGGGGATATTTATGATAACTGAGGATAATAGAATAAGGATAATAACAGGACATTATGGGAGTGGAAAAAGTGAATTTGTAATGAATTATGTTACGAAACTAAGGACGCATATATCTGGTAAAATTGCTTTATCCGACTTAGATGTAGTAAATGTCTACTTTAGAACAAGGGAGAAAAAGGACTTATTAAAGTCTTTAGATATATTAGCTATAGATAGCTCAATTAATGCGCCAACATTAGATTTACCAGCAATTTCACCTCAGGTTGTGACACCAATAAATGATGAATCCTATGATTATATTATGGATATAGGAGGAGATGATGTTGGAGCTAGATTAGTAGGAAGATTTAGTAATGAAATAAAAGAAAAAGAATATGATATGTTTTGTGTAGTAAATGCAAATAGAGAGCAAACTCAAACTTATGACCAAGTTATTCATCATATAAATGCTATAGAAAGAACCTCTAAGCTAAAGGTAACAGGCCTGATAAATAATACACATTTAATAAGGTCTACTACTATTGATGATATTTTAAGAGGTCAAAAATTAGTAGAGGAGGTATCTAACGCTACTAATATACCTATAAAATATGTTACATGCATGGAAAGTTTAGTAGATCAGCTACCTAAAGACTTAAAGGGAGAAGTTTTTCCAATTAAACTTTATATGAGGGAAGACTGGATGTAACTTGAGCTCAAATATATGAAAGATTTAAGGGGGAATTTTAATGGCTAAAGGAACAGTATCTTTTAATCAAGACCGTTGTAAAGGTTGTGGGCTATGCGTGCAAGCATGTCCATTACAAATTGTTGCAATGGATAAAATGAAAATTAATAAAAAAGGATATAACCCTGCAACAGTTGTTGATATGGAAAAATGCATAGGATGTACAAACTGTGCAACTATGTGTCCTGATGAGGTTATTACAGTAGAAAAGTTTTAATTAAAATATAAAGGGGGGGTTTTTAATGGCTAAAATACTTATGAAGGGTAATGAAGCATTTGGAAAAGCGGCTATAGAAGCTGGATGTAAATACTTTTTTGGATATCCAATAACACCACAAAATGAAGTGCCAGAATACATGTCTAAAGAGTTACCTAAAATTGGAGGAGTATTTGTTCAAGCAGAATCTGAAGTTGCTGCAATAAATATGGTTTATGGAGCAGCAGGAGCAGGAGCGAGAGTTATGACTTCTTCATCTTCACCAGGTATAGCTCTAAAACAAGAGGGGATAACTTATGCGGCAGGAGCAGAACTTCCATGTGTAGTACTAAATGTGATGAGAGGTGGACCGGGTCTTGGTAGTATACAGCCATCTCAAGCTGACTACTTTATGTCAACAAGAGGTGGAGGTAATGGAGATTACAGAACACCTGTGTACGCACCTGCTACTGTACAAGAAGCTGTTGATATGATAATAGAAGCTTTTGATGTTGCAGATTTCTATAGAACTCCAGTTATGGTTGCTGCAGATGGTATGATAGGCCAAATGATGGAACCTGTAGAGTTTAAAGAAATGAAAAAAAGAGAGCTACAACCAAAAGATTGGGCAACAACAGGAACTAAAGGTGAGAGAAAACCTAATATAATAAACTCTCTATACTTAGAGCCAGAAATACTAGAACAACACTGTATAAAATTAGATAAGAAATATAAAGAAATAGAAAAAAATGAAGTTCAATGTGAAATGTATAAAACTGAAGATGCTGAAATAGTATTCGTGGCTTATGGTACAACATCAAGAATAGTAAAAAATTCAATAGATATATTAAGAGAACAAGGTGTAAAAGCAGGGCTTATAAGACCTAAAACATTATGGCCATTCCCATTTGCAGCTTTTGAAAATATACCAGAAGCTAAAACATTATTAACAGTTGAAATGAGCATGGGTCAAATGGTAGAGGACGTAAAATTAGCAATTGAAGGTAAATTACCAGTTCATTTCTATGGAAGAGCTGGAGGTATGGCACCAACTCCAAACGAAATAGCGGATAAGGCGATTTTGGTATTAGAAGAAGAATTAGCTACAGGGGGTGTTAAATAATGGCTGTTGTATTCAAGAAAACTGAAGGATTAACAGATGTTCAAACTCATTATTGTCCAGGATGTACACATGGTATAATCCATAGATTAGTAGGAGAAGTTTTAGAAGAATTAGATGTAATAGGAGATTCTATAGGAGTAGCTCCTGTTGGATGTTCAGTTTTATCTTATAAGTATTTTAATTGTGATATGCAAGAAGCATCTCATGGTAGAGCTCCTGCGGCAGCGACTGGTATAAAAAGAGTTCACCCAGATAAAACAGTATTTACATATCAAGGAGATGGAGATTTAGCTTCTATAGGAACAGCTGAAATAGTTCATGCTGCGGCTAGAGGAGAAAAATTCACTACTATATTTGTAAATAATGCTATATATGGAATGACAGGTGGACAAATGGCTCCAACTACATTAGTTGGCCAAAAAGCTACTACAGCTCCATATGGTAGGGAAATAGATAAGCAAGGTTTCCCAATAAGAATGAGTGAAATGTTATCAACATTACCAGGTGCTGTGTTTGTAGAAAGAGTTTCTGTAGATACACCCGTTAATGTTAGAAAAGCTAAAAAAGCTATAAAAAAAGCATTCCAAGTACAACAAGCAGGACTTGGATTTGGTATAGTAGAGGTATTATCTACATGTCCAACAAACTGGGGATTAACTCCTAATGATTCACTAAAATGGTTAAGAGATAACATGATTCCGTATTATCCATTAGGAAATATAAAAGATGTTGATTTAACTCAGGAGGTGAAGTAGCATGTCTACAGAAAGAGTAATATGTGCAGGGTTTGGTGGGCAAGGTGTTATGTCAATGGGACAATTGCTTACTTATGCAGGAATGCTAGAAGGAAAAGAAGTTTCTTGGTTACCTTCATATGGACCGGAGATGCGTGGAGGTACAGCTAACTGTGCGGTAACTGTATCTGATAAACCAGTTGGATCACCTCTTATAGCAAGTGATGCAACGTGTGCAATAGTAATGAATTCGCCATCACTTGATAAATTTGAAAGTGAAGTAGTACCAGGTGGAAAAATATTAGTAAATAGTTCATTAATAGAGAGAAAAGTAGAAAGAGACGATGTTGAAGTTTACTATATTCCAGCAAATGATTTAGCTATAGAATTAGGTAATCCAAAGGTTGCAAATATGGTAATGCTAGGGGCGTATTTAGAGGCAAATCAAACAGTAGAGACGGATTCAGTATTAGAAGCATTTAAAAAAGTTTTTGGTCCTAGCAAGGAGAAATTTGTTCCATTAAATAAAGATGCTTTACAAAAAGGTTCAAACGCAGTAAAATAAAACAAATAATAACAAAAAAAAGACAATAGAATTATTTCTATTGTCTTTTTATCGTATACGTATTAAAATGATTTTATGACTAAAAATAGAGAATTAAGCACATTTATATGCACATAATAATATATTATAATTTGATATGCTTTTCATAATGGAAGGAGATTTTTTCATGAGAAAATATTTCGGAACTGATGGAGTAAGAGGAATTGCTAATACGGAATTAACATGCGACTTAGCTTATAAGCTTGGAAGAGCAGGTGGATATGTACTAGCTCAAGGAAAAGAAAAAGTTAAGGTAGTTGTTGGAAAAGATACTAGAGTATCTGGAGATATGTTAGAATCCGCATTAACAGCAGGTCTTATGTCTGTTGGGTGTGATGTTATAACAGTTGGAGTAATACCAACACCAGGTGTTGCTTACTTAACTAAAAAATACAATGCTGATTGTGGGGTAGTTATATCTGCATCACATAATCCAGTAGAATACAATGGAATAAAATTCTTTAATAAAGATGGATATAAACTTGATGATGAACTAGAATTAAATATAGAACAATATATTGACAATATAGAAAAAGTAGATTATCATCCAGTTGGAGAAAATGTTGGGAAAAAAATACACCAACATGATGCACAAAGAGATTATATAAATTACTTAAAATCTATAATAAATGTTGATTTTAAAGGGCTAAAAGTAGTTTTAGATTGTGCAAATGGAGCAGCTTATAAAGTTGCACCAACAGTATTTGATGAATTAGGTGCAAGTGTAGTAACTATAAATAGTGAACCAGATGGTAATAATATAAATGATAAGTGTGGATCAACACATCCGCAAAGTCTACAAGAAGCTGTTCTGGCGCACAAAGCAGATTTAGGGCTTGCATATGATGGAGATGCTGATAGATTAATTGCTGTTGATGAAAATGGAAACATTGTTGATGGAGATCATATAATGATATTAAGTGCTATATACTTAAAAAATAAAGGTAAATTAGCACAAGATACATTAGTAGTTACAGTAATGAGTAATATAGGTCTTACTATAGCAGCTAAAGAGCATGGAATAAAATTAGCTACTACTGCTGTAGGAGATAGATATGTACTAGAAGAAATGAAAAATAGTGGATATAACTTAGGTGGAGAACAATCAGGCCACATGATATTCTTAGATTACAACACAACAGGTGATGGTGTACTTAGCTCTTTAGTACTTGCTGAAATAGTACTTGAAGAAGAGAAAAAAATATCAGATCTTGCAGCAGTAATGACTCAGTACCCACAAGTACTAGTTAATGCTAGAATAAAAAATGAAAATAAGAATAGATATATGGAATATCCAGAAATAAAAAGTGAAATAGAAAGAATTGAAGAGTTACTAGATGGTTGTGGTAGAGTATTAATTAGACCATCAGGAACAGAACCATTAGTAAGAGTTATGCTAGAGGGTAAAGAGGAAGGTCAAATAAAAGAATTAGCTACAAACTTAGCTAACCTTATACAAGAAAAACTATCGTAATTTAAAAGTGAATACTGAGATAATAAAGTATAACCCTAAAGCAATAATTAATGGGAGTGATATGCTAAGATATTCATCTTAGTATTCACTTATAAGCGCCAGAACTTAGTAATTGACAAAATACAAATACTTCATGGCTACTAAGTTGACGAGGTCAGAGTTTATCGAATTATCGGCGGATGCTCTGCGGTGTGGTTACCATCGTGAGGATTTCCTTAAATCTTAGAAGTAATTCTTTGGACAAAGGGAAATTTAAGTAATCATGACCTACCTCTAAAAATATATAAAATAATATTTTTAGGAGGAATTTAATATGTGTGGAATAGTTGGATATTTAGGACACAGACAAGCAACAGAGGTACTAATAGAAGGACTTTCTAAATTAGAGTACAGAGGATACGATTCTGCAGGAGTTGCAGTAAATGGTGGAAATTACTTAGAAATAAGAAAGTTCAAAGGAAGATTAGCAATACTTGCTGAAGATTTACAAAAGAACCCTATAGATGGTGGTCTTGGTATAGGACATACAAGATGGGCAACTCATGGAGAGCCATCTGATGTAAACTCTCATCCTCATTTCAATATGGATAAGACGATAGCAGTAGTTCATAACGGAATAATAGAGAACTACAGTGAATTAAAAGAAGAATTACAAGCTGAAGGTGTAGTATTCTTATCTCAAACAGATACAGAAGTTGTAGCACATTTAGTTGATAAGTATTATGAAGGAAATCTACTAGATGCTGTTTATAAAACAACTGAAAGATTAAGAGGTGCGTATGCATTAGGTGTTATATGCAAAGATAATGCAAATGAATTAGTATCAGTAAGAAAAGACAGTCCATTAGTAGTAGGACTTGGAGATGGAGAAAACTTCATAGCATCAGATATACCAGCAATATTAAAATACACTAGAAATGTATACTTCTTAGAAAATGGTGAATTTGTTCATATAGTTGGAGATAAATTAACTGTTTTAAATGAAAATAGAGAAGTTGTTCAAAAAGAAGTTACTGAAATAACTTGGGATGTTGAAGCTGCATCTAAAGGTGGATATGAACATTTCATGTTAAAAGAAGTTTACGAACAACCTAATGGAGTTAAAGAGACTTTAATAAGAAGATTAAATAATAATGAAGAAATTCAATTAGATGATATAAAAATGACTAAGGAAGACTTAGAAAAAATAAATAGAGTTTATATAGTTGCTTGTGGTACTGCATACCATGCAGGATTAGTTGGAAAGTATGCTATAGAGAAATTTGCTAAAATACCAGTTATAACTGATATAGCATCTGAATTTAGATATAGAGATCCGTTTATAGATGACAAGACTTTATTAATATTAGTAAGTCAATCAGGAGAAACAGCTGATACACTAGCATCTTTAAGATACGCTAAAGATAAAGGAGCTAGAATATTAGCAGTAACTAATGTTGTTGGTTCTTCTATAGCTAGAGAAGCTGATGATGTATTCTATACTTGGGCAGGACCTGAAATATCAGTTGCATCAACTAAAGCTTACACTACTCAATTAGTATCATTCTATATGATAGCTTTAGATTTTGCTATAAAGAGAGGTACTATAACTAAAGAATACTACAACGAAATGATAGAAAAATTAAAAGAAATGCCTGAAAAAGTTTCAAAAGCATTAGAACAAGAAGATTACATCAAAGATGATGTTTCTAAAACTTTAAAAGATGCTCATAGTGCATTCTACCTAGGTAGAGGGTTAGATTACAACCTAGCTATGGAAGGTGCATTAAAGATAAAAGAAATATCTTATATACATGCAGAAGCTTTCGCAGCTGGAGAATTAAAGCATGGTACAATAGCTTTAATAGAAAAAGGAACTCCAGTTATAGCTATAGCTACTCAAGGAGAACTATTTGAAAAAATGGTATCTAACATGGAAGAAGTTAGAGCAAGAGGAGCTTATGTAATAGCAATAGCTCAAGAGAAAAATGTAGAAGTAGAAAAAGCAGCTGATAAGGTAATATATATACCAAATGTAGATGATATATTATCAAGTATATTAACTGTATTACCTCTTCAATTATTATCTTACTACGTTGCAGTTGAAAGGGGCTGTGATGTAGATAAGCCAAGAAACTTAGCTAAATCAGTAACAGTTGAATAATAAAATTTAAACAATTAAAAACAAAATACTAACATAGTATATAAAGTATATCCTCCTTAAAATTGTCAATAATCATATTATAAATATGATGATTTTAAGGGGGATTTTTTATGAAAATATTAAAATTAATTACAAGTTTTATATTACTGATGATAATTGGAATAGTAATATCATATGCTGATATTAGGTCAAACAATGAATACAATAAGTTAATACAAACTTTTAATGATACTCAAGCGAATTTTAAATTTTATAATATAAAGGCTAATGGGGTTATAAATTACGATATATCTAATAATGAGATGAGAGATATATTTGTGGAAATTATTAACAATTTAGGACTTGAAGAGAGTAATATGAAGTGGGAAGAAAATTGGAATAAGGACCAAAACCAGATATATGCACAAGTTCAGAATGATGGAAAAAATATTTCGATTTCTGGAATTAAAAAAAATGACGAAGAAGCATATATTATGGTTGACATATTAGAAAATAAAGTATATAAAAATATAGTGGATATTTATACAATTCTTGAAAATACGTTAAGCAAACATGTTCAAAAAGTTGACATAAATACGTGTATATCGGGAGAATACACAAAAAAGTTACAGATGAATAAATATGATGATATTTTTCAAGAAATATTATATAATATGAATGCTAAAGAAATAGATAGAGTTGAGGAAGAAAACTTTATATCTATAACAGCATATAGCAAAATTTTAAAGGATAATTACTTAGAATACTTAGGCGATAAGATAAATTTGAATATAGGAATGAGGTATAGTGAGGATGACGAAAAAACGATCATCTATATTGCTACGCCAATTATAAAATTAGATTATTAATTAATGAGGAGAGGTCAATAAAATGGCAAAGATAATAGTTAACAAAAGTAACCCGCTTAAGGGGAACGTTAAAATAGATGGAGCAAAAAACGCAGTTTTACCAATAATAGCAGCAACTTTATTAGCAAAAGGAAAATCTACATTAAGAGGAGTTCCAAATTTAAGAGATGTACATGTTATATCTGATTTATTAAGACATCTAGGAGCAGAAGTAGAATATGAAGGTACTACATTAACTGTAGATGCAACTAACATAACTACATGTGAAGCACCATATGAACTTGTAAGAAAGATGAGAGCATCATTCTTAGTTATGGGACCGTTATTAGCAAGATTCAATCATACTAAAATATCTATGCCAGGAGGATGCGCTATAGGTACTAGACCTATAGATTTACATCTAAAAGGATTTAAATACTTAGGTGCTGATGTAGATATGGATCATGGATTCGTTGAAGCTACTACTAAAAAATTAACAGGAGCTAAATTATATTTAGATTTCCCATCAGTTGGAGCTACTGAAAATATAATGATGGCAGCTGCACTTGCAGAAGGAACTACTATAATAGAAAATGCAGCGGAAGAACCAGAAATAGTAGATTTAGCAAACTTCTTAAATGAAATGGGTGCTAACATAAAAGGTGCAGGTACTAATACTATAAAAATAAACGGAGTTAAGGAATTACATGGAGCGGAACATAATGTAATACCTGATAGAATAGAAGCAGCAACTTACATGGTAGCAGCAGCTATGACAAAAGGTGATATAACAATAGAAAACGTGATGATGGAGCATTTAAAGCCAGTTACAGCTAAGTTAAAGGAAGCTGGATGTGAAATAATAGAATTAGATAGTGCAGTTAGAGTAATAGGACCAGAGACTCTAAAGCCAATAGATATAAAAACATTACCTCACCCAGGATTCCCTACAGATGTTCAAGCTCAATTTATGGCTATGCTTACTGTAGCTAACGGATCAGGGGTAGTTATAGAAACTGTATTTGAAAATAGATTTATGCACGTTGCTGAGTTTAATAGAATGGGTGCAAACATAAAGATAGAAGGTAGAAGCGCTATCGTTAATGGTGTTGATAAATTACATGGAGCTAAAGTAAATGCTACAGATTTAAGAGCAGGTGCAGCACTTATACTATGTGGACTTATAGCTGAAGGTGAAACTCAAATAGGTGAAATATACCACATCCAAAGAGGATACGTTGATATAGATAAGAAAATAACGGCTTTAGGTGGAAATATAAAGATAGTAGAAGATTAATAAGCACGTAATTTAATGTAATAAAAGAATAGGGTTTTTCATATACTTTAATGTTAATAAGAAAACTAAGGAGGAAGTATATGAAGAACCCTTTATTGATTTTAGCAGGTGTAGTAGTTTGCTCAATATCAATTCCAATACTTATAAGCGTAGTATCATATGATGATATTAATGTTAGTACACAAGTAAAAGAAATAAAAGAAGTAGCTACTAAAACACCAGTAGTAAACACTAAAAAAGAAAAAGAAAAAGAAGTAATAAATTATGAAACTATAGATAAAAAAACACCTACTATTAATGTATATAATCATAAGTTAGGTAAAATTCAAGCAATGAATATGGAAGAGTATTTATATGGAGTTTTAGCAGGTGAAATGTCTTCAGAGTTTGATATAGAGGCTTTAAAAGCTCAAGCTCTAGCAGCAAGAACTTATGTAAAATATAAAGAAAATCAAGGTCCAAATAGTAAGCATAGAAATGCACTTGTATGTACAGATTTTAGACATTGCCAAGAATATAAAAGTCCAGAAGAGCTAGAAAAGAAGAATGGTAAAGCTTGGATGGAAAATTCTTATAAAAAAATAAAGCAAGCAGTAAATGAGACTAAAGGTCAAATTATTACATATAAAGGAAAACCTATATTGACACTATATTTTTCAACATCATCTGGAAAAACTGAGAATAGTGAAGAGGTGTTCTCTTCAGCATATCCATATTTAAAATCAGTTGATAGCCCATATGATAAAAGTGCTCCTAAGTATATATCGGCATTAGAATTAAGCAATAGTGACTTTGTGAACTTATTTAAGAAAAGTTATGGTAATATCAAAATAGATGCAGGTAATTTAAGTAATCAAGTAAAGATTAAAAAAAGAAGTGAAGGCGGAGCTGTAGAAAGTATTAAAATCGGGAATAAAGAAATTAAGGGTACTGATGTTAGAAGTATATTAAATTTAAACTCAGCTAATTTTGATATGAAGTTTGAAAATAATTCTGTAAAAATTAATGTAAAAGGATATGGACATGGAGTAGGTATGAGCCAATGGGGAGCTCAAGGTATGGCAGAAGAAGGCTATAAGTACTATGAAATATTGTCTCATTATTATACAGGAACTAATATAACTGATATATATTAAAATAAACTCTATAAAGCAAAAAAATTGCTTTATAGAGTTTATTTTAATGTGAAAATTTAAGTTACTACAATATATATAAATATTTAATAAAATATATAATTCAAAAAAATTCATAAATTGTATAAAAATAGAAATTAACGCCAACAATATAAATACATAAATATTTGGAGGTGCTGTATGAAGAAAAAGCTATTAGAAAAAGATGGTTTTTACTTAGCCTTATTTGCGTGTGTTTGTTTGTTAGCGATTGGTGGGGTTTGGTTTACAAAAAATAATGTAGATGAATTAGCGTCTAATAAAGGATTTGTAAATCAAGCTGATAAAAATGATGATGAATTGCAATTAATAGAAAAAGATAATAAAAATGTAGTACCAACAACAACAGATTCAGAGCAAAACCTAGAAAAAGCTAAAGAAAAGGCTAAGGAAAATGATTCAAAATTAAGTTTTTTAGGAACTAAAGTAATTAGAGAATATTCAGAAAAAGAACCAAGTTATTCAAAAACATTAGATGTATGGGAAATACATAAAGGTTTAGATATAAGTGCAAAGAGCGGTTCTGAAGTTAAGTCTTTATTAAACGGTAAAGTTGAATCTGTATTTACAGATGATCAACACGGCGTTTCAGTTAAAGTAAAAAGTGATAATACAACAGTAGTATATTCTAATTTATCAAAAGATACAAAGGTTAAAAAAGACCAAGAAATTAAATCAGGAGATGTATTAGGAACTGTAGGTAATACAAGCTCAGTTGAAGGACAAGATGGATCACACGTACATGTAGAAGCATTCAAAGGAAAAGAATACATAGACCCAATGAGTTTAATAAAATAAAAAATATAACAGACTTAATCAAATTTGATTAAGTCTGTTATATTTTTTTGAAATGCTACATATATATGATTAAGGCTAGTATGTGAGGGGGGGAAGTCTTGAGATCTCATATAGAGGAGCGAGCTATCGTTGTAGCAAAATATATACTAGAAAGAAACACTACGGTACGACAAACTGCAAAAACATTTGGAGTGAGTAAAAGTACAATTCACAAAGATGTAACAGAACGTCTAGAGGAAATAAATCCATCTTTAGCTAAAGAAGTTAAGATGGTTTTAGAAAAGAATAAATCTGAGAGACACATAAGAGGCGGTATGGCAACAAAACTTAAATATGAAAAAGATATAAAAAAAGATGTAGGTTAAAGCCTACATTTTTTTATTTATAAAATAAATTTGTTACTTAAAAAATGAAGAAACTTTTCCTTGACTTAAACTTGGTTTTTGTATATTTTGTAATATAGGAGTATTTGCAAAAAAACGACAAGTTTAAATATAAATAAATATAAAAAGGAGTTGAAAAAATGGCGAGAGCTGATATAGGAATAGACTTAGGTACTGCTAATGTATTAGTGTATGTTAGTGGTAAAGGAATTGTATTAGAGGAGCCATCTGTTGTAGCAATAGAAAAAAGAACAAATTCTGTTTTAGCAGTAGGTGAAGAAGCAAGAAGGATGATAGGTAGAACACCTGGAAATATAGTAGCTATTAGACCATTAAGAGATGGAGTTATCTCAAACTATGATGTAACTGAAAAAATGCTAAATTATTTCATAAATAAAGTTGTAGACAAAAAAGGATTCTCAAGATTTTTTATGCCTAGGATAATGGTTTGTGTTCCAACTGGTGTTACGGAAGTGGAAAAAAGAGCTGTAGAAGAAGCTACAAGACAAGCCGGAGCAAGAGATGTATATATTATAGAAGAGCCAATTGCGGCTGCAATAGGATCAGGTATAGATATAGCTCAACCAAATGGGAACATGGTAATAGATATCGGTGGGGGTACAGCTGACATAGCCGTAATATCTTTAGGAGGAGCTGTTGTGAGCGAATCTATTAAAATAGGTGGAGATAGGTTTGATGAAGCCATAGTAAGATATATGAGAAAACAACATAACCTTCTTATCGGAGAAAGAAGTGCTGAAAAAATCAAGATAGAAATAGGATGTGCATTTAAAAGAGAAGAAGAAAAAACTATGAAGGTAAGTGGTAGAAATTTAGTTACAGGATTACCTGTATCTCTAGAAATAAATTCAACAGAAATTTTAAGTGCTCTTGATGAATGCGCTGAGCAGATAGTTGTCTCAGCACATAATGTATTAGAAAAAACACCACCGGAATTAGCAGCTGATATAAGTGATACAGGTATAATAATGACAGGTGGAGGAGCCTTATTACATGGTTTAGACAAAAGAATAGAAGAAAGACTAGGGATAAAGGTTACAATAGCAGATGAACCTTTAGCTTGTGTTGCAAAAGGAACAGGAAGCGCACTAGGGTCTTTAGACTTACTTGAAACAGGTGGTACCTTTAGAAGAAAATAAAATTTAGGGAGGTATTTCAATGTTAAATATAGATCAAATAAAAGAGTTAATACCACACAGATATCCATTTTTATTAGTGGATAAGGTTATAGAATTAGAAGAAGGAAAAAAAGCAGTAGGTATTAAAAATGTTACAGCCAATGAACCATTTTTCCAAGGTCATTTTCCAGAATATCCTATAATGCCAGGGGTTTTAATTGTTGAAGCTATGGCTCAAGTTGGAGCAGTAGCGATGATGTCTATAGAAGAAAACAAAGGTAAGTTAGGTGTATTTGCAGGTATAGATAAGGTAAGATTTAAAAAAGAAGTAAGACCTGGGGATACGCTAATTATGGAAGTTGAAATGCTATCTTTAAGAAGAAACATTGGTAAAGCTACAGCGAAAGCTTATGTTGGAGACGATCTTGTTTGTAGTGGAGATTTAATGTTTGCTCTTGTACAAAAATAAAATAAAAAATCATACTCGCACCATTATATTAGGTATAACTAATATAATGGTGCGAGTTTTTTATTGAGCAACGTGTTGACGAATATTTTGAGTAACGTGTTGACGAATCTTTTAGGTAGAAAGTAATAAAGCTAACGAAATTACTTCAGCTAATTCTATTATGAAGCTAAGTCGTACATTATTAAATGAAAACCTATTATTTTCATCTATCTTATCAACTATTCCTACAATAGAATGGTTTCCTATTTGAGGGAGTTTTTTTTCCAACACCTTTTCCAGGTAAAATTGGGCCTTCTCTAATTTGTATATTACCTATACTACTTTTTGATCCTAAACAGGCATCTATAGCTAGAAAATTTCCTTTTGGATGAGTTTGTTTTATATGATCAATAGATTCGTATATATTTAAAGCGTGGATAGGATTATCTAATGTACCGTAAACGGGGTATTTAAAATCACTATTTTGCAACATTGTACCAACTAATGGTCCTAGAGCATCTCCGATAGCTCTGTCTGTTCCTATGCAAACTACAACTGTATTTTCATCGATTAAATCTTTAAGTATTGAGCTCAATACTTCTACAACGTTCTCTTTTTTATAATTCACTTTGGCTAAATACATAGGCACACCCCCTTCAAAAGAAATATATGAATTTCTAATTTAAAAAATACCTTTCTTAGGCTACATAATTTATAATATGAAAAGGGTGCCAAATAGGATACTATATAGTTCATATAGTACAGGCAATAATATTTTAGATATTAAAATTAGTCTAAAAATTATTGACATGATTTTATAAAAATAGTAATATAGATAGTAATGAAATAGTAAAAAAGAACTTAATAACTTTCTTGATTACCTTATCAAGAGCGGCGGAGGGACAGGCCCTGTGAAGCCCAGCAACCACCCATTAGGGAAAAGGTGCTAAATCCTACAAGACTAGATGTCTTGAGAGATGAGGTTAGTTAATTAATGTATTGAATATACAAAATTAACCTCTTCTTGCATAAGAAGAGGTTTTTTTATTCAGTAATAATTATGAAACTATTACCTCTTAATATATAGCGTAAGGTTTTAAATATATAAAGTGAAATCAATTAAAAGACATTCATAATTGGATTTGTATATGGTAGAAATTAAACCAAGAAATTATAAACTAAGGAGGAACTAAAATGGCAAGACATTTATTTACATCAGAATCAGTAACAGAAGGGCATCCAGATAAAATATGTGATCAAATATCAGATGCAATATTAGACGAATTATTAAAGCAAGATCCATTATCAAGAGTTGCTTGTGAGACTACAGTAACAACAGGACTAGTGCTTGTAGCCGGAGAAATAACAACAAAAGCATATGCTGATATACCTAAAATAGTAAGAGAAACAGTAAGAGAGATAGGATACAATAGGGCAAAATACGGATTTGACTGTGATACTTGTGCAGTTATAACTTCTATAGATGAACAATCAGGAGATATAGCTATGGGTGTTGATGAAGCATTAGAAAATAGAGATGGACAAACATC
>NZ_HG529420.1 GCF_000499525.1 Faecalimicrobium dakarense
AGCAGCTTACGCTGCAAGATATGTAGCTAAGAATATAGTTGCAGCTGGACTTGCTGACAAGTGTGAAATAGAACTTGCTTATGCAATAGGTGTAGCTAGACCACTTTCTATATTTATAGATACATTTGGAACAGGAAAAGTATCTGAAGAAATATTAGTTCAGTTAGTTGAAAAGAACTTTGACTTAAGACCAGGTGCAATAATAAGAGACCTAGACTTAAGAAAACCAAGATTCAAATCTACTGCAGCTTATGGACACTTTGGTAGAACAGATGTAGATTTACCATGGGAAAGAACTGATAAAGCCCAAATTTTAAGAAAAGAAGCTCTAGGACAATAATATAAATTAGATTTATAAATAAAACCCCTTAAAGTAATGTTGCTTTAAGGGGTGATTTTATTTTATATAAAAGGTATAATAATTACAACTTAAGTACAGTATAGAAATATTATTTGTTGTAGGAGAAAAGTATGGAAAGATTAGAAGGAATGATAAGTGATATAGTATTCAAAAATGATGATAATGGATACACCATAGCTCATTTAGCTAACTCTAATAATGAAGTTGTTATAGTTGGATGTATGCCAACTTTATCAGTTGGAGAAAGCATAGAAGTAGAGGGTAAATGGATAAATCACAAAACATATGGAACTCAGTTTGAGGTAAATAAATTTATGCCAGTGACACCATCATCGCTAGAAGGGATTTATGTATATCTAGCATCGGGTATGATACATGGTATAGGTGAAAAAATGGCGAAAAGAATTATAGATAAATTTGGAGTTAATACTTTAGATATAATACAAAATAGTCCGGAAAGATTAGAAGAAGTAGAAGGAATTGGAAGTAAGAAGGTAAATCAAATAGTTAAAAGTTATGAAGAAAATAGAGAACTTAGAAATATAATTATTGAATTATCACCTTATGGTATAACTCCTAATTACTGTATGAAAATATATAAAAAATACAAAAATAAAGCTATTGAAGTTATAAATAAAAATCCATATAAGCTAGCGGAAGATATAAGAGGTATAGGATTTAAAATAGCTGATGATATAGCAAATAAAATAGGAATAGAAAAGAACTCTAAAGATAGAATTTGCCAAGGAATTTTATATTCCCTAAATCAATCTTTAGGAAGTGGACATACTTATCTACCAGAAAATATTTTAATACAAGATGCTAAAAAATTATTACAAGTAAGCATTGACCTTATAGAAGAATGCATAATGGATTTAGCTTATGCCCAAAAGGTACATATAGAAAAAATGGGCGGACAGAATTTAATATATTTAATACCATACTATTTATCTGAAAACGGAGTTTGTAAGCAAATAATAAAATTATCTCAATGTGAATTTAAAGATTTAAATATAGATATTGAAGAAGAAATAAGACTTGTTGAAAAAGAAGAAGATATAAAATTAGCTACGAACCAAGCTAAAGCTGTTAAAGAGGCTATAGAAAGTGGAGTTGTAATAGTCACTGGTGGGCCCGGAACAGGAAAAACTACAACTATAAATACTATAATAAAAATATTTGAAAATAATAATCAGGAAGTTCTTTTAGCAGCACCAACAGGAAGAGCTGCTAAAAGAATGAGCGAAACCTCTAATAAAGAAGCAAAAACTATACATAGATTACTTGAAATGGGATTTGCTACAGACAGTGACCAGTTAGAGTTTATGAAAAATGAGGAAGAGCCTATAAAAGCAGATGTAATAATAGTAGATGAAGTTTCTATGGTTGATATTTTATTAATGTATTCATTACTAAGAGCTATAAAAGAAGGAACTAGAGTTATATTAGTTGGAGACAGTGACCAGTTACCATCTGTAGGTGCAGGTAATGTACTTAAAGATATTATAGATTCTGGAGTTATAAATGTAGTTGAATTAAATGAAATTTTTAGACAAGCCAGAGAAAGTATGATAGTAGTAAATGCTCATAAAATAAATAATGGACAACCACTTCACTTAAACTCAAAAGGGAAAGATTTCTTCTTTATAAAAAAATCTACAAATGAAGAAATTCTACAAGAAATAGTTGGCTTAGTTAATGAAAGACTACCTAAGTTTTACAATGTAGATAAATTAAAAGATATACAAATATTAGCATCTATGAGAAAAGGAGATTTAGGAGTAACGAACCTTAATGTGGAGCTACAAAAATATCTTAATCAACCTGAAAAATTTAAAGTAGAAGAGAGTTTCCAAAAAAGACTTTTTAGAGTTGGTGATAAAGTTATGCAAATAAAAAATAACTATACTAAAAAGTGGGAAAGTGAAGATTCAAAAGACAGCGGAGAAGGTATATATAATGGAGATATTGGTTATGTATATCATATAGATAAAGATAAGAGAACTGTATACGTATTATTTGATAATACTAAAATAGTATCTTATAAGTATGACGAATTAGATGAATTAGACCATAGTTTTTGCACAACTATACATAAAAGTCAGGGGAGTGAATTTCCAGTTGTAGTTATACCTATAACATGGGCCCCGCCAATGTTACTTAGTCGTAACTTATTATATACAGCTGTAACTAGAGCTAAAAAGCTGGTTGTATTAGTTGGAGATGTAAAGTACTTAGAATATATGATAAAAAATAATAGAACTAATGAGAGATACTCTAATTTAGCATACAAGTTAAATAAATTTAAGGTAGAAGGGTTGTTAGTTAAATAAATATGAAAAATAAAGAGATTATTTTCTCTAAAGTATTTAAAGATATAACTAATTCAATTTTGGATTTTATATATCCAGAAAATATAACTTGCATAATATGTGATAAACCTATAAGCAAAACTAATACTTATTCAATGTGTAAAGATTGCTTTAAAGAGTTACATTTTATATTAGATGGATGTGTAAAATGTGGAAAACCGATAATCAATAATTCTTTAGAAAAACAAGATATAAGTGGATGTAGTGGTTGCTTTAATAAAAATTTTTATTTTGATAAAGCTATATCTTGTATAGAATATAATGATTTAAGCAAAAAACTTGCTTTGGATTTTAAGTATAAAAACAAAACATATATGAGCAAGTATATAGCACAAATAATGAATGAAAAACTAGAAATAGAAAATATAAAATTTGACTATATCATGTATGTACCACTTCATAAAAAGCGTTTAAAGAAAAGAGGGTTTAACCAAGCTCAAAAGATAGGTATTAAATTAAGTAAATTAATTGATATACCAGATATAAATATTATATATAGAAAAAGTGATACTGTACAACTATATAAATTAAGTAAAAGTGAGAGAAAAAAAGAATTAAAAAATGCATTTATTATAAATGATAGAAATAATTTATTAAAAAATAAAAATATACTTTTAATAGATGATATATTCACAACAGGTTCAACTGTAAATGAGATATCAAAAGCCTTAAAATTAAATGGTGTTAATAAAGTATTTGTTATGACTTTGCTCACTAAGGCTTCGGATGCTTATGTTATGGAATAAATTCCTATTGACATATACTTATTAACGTATTAAAATAAATTAGTAATATTTAGGTCTGTGGTTGAAAGTCCAAGCCAGTTGCAGGCAAAGGGATCCACGTAAGTCAACACTAAAAATTGGGTTGATGATCATGGTGCAGCTTAGAAGTAAGACCTACCGATATCAAATCGAGAGAGCTAGTAGTGCGGCGAACCCAAGCGAACCCTCCAGTAGGCGAGTGTGGGGTCAAAAACCAGGTCAGCTAAATATTCAAAGTACCTTATAGGTACTTTTTTTTTATAAAAAATGGTATTCCATAAAAAAGTAAAATATATTAAATATGGGTATTAAATATAATTTTACGACATAAATTCACAAATTAATAACAACTACTGTTGATATTTGTGGATATATAAAAGTAAAGGAATAGCTTAAAATACACAAAACTAGAGTTATTAACAATTCTATCCACATTATCCACAAATGGTATGAATATTAGTAATCCACATATAAATAATAAGTATTATAAATTATTAAAAATTAATATATTTTTGGTTGTATATATTGATTTATAAAAGCTAACAATAAAAATAAAGGATTAGCTAAATTAGCGTAGAATACTATATCAAGGTATAAAATTTATACTGGATAACTGAAGGGAGATGTTCTTATGAATATAATAATATCTGGAAAGCAAATGGAACTAACAGAAGGTATAAAAAATACTATCCAAGAAAAATTAGGTAGGTTAGACATTTATATACAACCTGATGATAGAGTAAATGTTACTGTAAGTGCAAAAAAATCAAGACAAACAATAGAAGTAACAGTAATTCCTATAAATGGACCAATAATTAGAGCAGAAGATTCAGAAGAAAACTTATATGCAGCAATTGATGTTGTATATGATAAGTTAAATATGCAATTAAGAAAACTTAAAAATAGATTATTAGATAGACATCAAGACGTTGAAAGTATTAGATACAATGGTGTTGAAAAAGGTACTACAATAGATTATGAACAAGATTCTGATGAAGATGACTTTGAAGAAATAGTAATACAAAGACATAAAAAATTTGATATAAAACCAATGAATCCAGAAGAAGCGGTATTACAAATGAATCTTTTACAACATGATTTCTATATGTTTAGAAATATAGAAACGGATGAAATGTCTTTAGTTTATAAACGTAAAAATGGTGGATATGGAATGATAGAACACGAATAACATAATTAAAATAAT
>NZ_HG529421.1 GCF_000499525.1 Faecalimicrobium dakarense
ATAAAGAATATTACATATAGTGTTTTTATGGTAAAATGTATAATAGTATAAAAAATGAACGAGGAGAGATATTGAACATGGGTTTTTTAGATAATTTATTTAACATGGCAGATAAAAAAGAACTAAAAAAGTTTAATAAGATAGTAGATGAAATAGATTCATTAGAGCCTAAGTTTGAATCTATGTCTGATAAAGAACTTAAGAATATGACAAACATATTCAAAGAAAGATTAAACAACGGTGAGACAATAGATGATATCTTAGCAGAAGCTTTTGCAGTAATGAGAGAAGCTTCTAAAAGAGTATTAGGAATGAGACACTATAGAGTACAACTTATAGGTGGAATTGTACTTCATCAAGGAAGAATAGCGGAAATGAAAACTGGGGAAGGTAAAACATTAGTTGCTACTGCGCCGGTTTACTTAAATGCTCTTACAGGAAAGGGAGTTCATGTAGTTACAGTAAATGACTACCTAGCAAAGCGTGATAAAGAGCAAATGGGTAAAATATATGAATTCTTAGGACTTACAGTAGGGGTTATAGTTCATGGGCAAAACCCTCAAGAAAGAAGAGCTCAATATCAATGTGATATAACTTATGGAACAAACAATGAATATGGATTTGATTACCTAAAAGATAATATGGTAATACACAAAGAGCAAATGGTTCAAAGAGAGCTAAACTATGCAATAGTTGATGAGGTTGACTCTATACTTGTAGATGAGGCTAGAACACCTCTTATAATATCAGGACCTGGAGATAAGTCTACACACTTATATTCAGATGCTAATACTTTTGTATTAACATTAAAACCTGAAAATTATGAAATCGATGAAAAACAAAAATCAGTATCTTTAACTGATTCAGGAATACAAAAGGCTGAAGTTTACTTTAATGTAGAAAATTTAACTGATATAGCTCATACAGAATTATATCACCATATAAATCAAGCATTAAAAGCTCATACAATAATGAAGCGTGATGTAGACTATGTTTCTAAAGATGGAGAAATAGTAATAGTTGATGAGTTTACAGGAAGACTTATGTTTGGTAGAAGATATTCTGAAGGTTTACACCAAGCAATAGAGGCTAAAGAGGGCTTAAGAATACAAAGAGAATCTAAAACATTAGCGACTGTAACATTCCAAAACTATTTTAGAATGTATAATAAAATCGCTGGTATGACTGGTACTGCTAAAACAGAAGAAGAAGAATTTAAAGCAATATACAAAATGGATGTTGTTCAAATTCCAACAAATAGACCAATACAGAGAGATGACTTATCGGATGCTGTTTATAAAAATGTAAGAGGTAAATTTAATGCAGTAGTTGAAGATATAATAGAAAGAAGTAAATTAAAACAACCGATACTTGTTGGTACTGTTTCAATAGAAAACTCTGAATTAATATCTCAACTTTTAAAAAGAAGAGGAGTTAAGCATGAAGTATTAAATGCTAAACATCATGATAAAGAAGCAGAGATAATAGCACAAGCTGGTAGATTAGGAGCAGTAACAATAGCTACTAATATGGCAGGTCGTGGTACAGATATAGTTCTTGGAGGAAATCCTACGTTCTTAACTAAAAAAGAAATGAAAAGGTTAGGATATGCTGAATCTATAATAAATAGAGTAGATGCATCATTAGAAGGTATAGAAAAAGAAGGAAATGAAGAATTATTTGTAGCTAGAGAACAATATGAAAAGCTGTATAAAAAGTTTAAAGAACAATGCGAAGTTGAACAAGCACAAGTTATTGAAGCTGGTGGTTTAGCTATAATAGGTACAGAAAGACATGAATCTAGAAGAATAGATAACCAGTTAAGAGGACGTGCTGGTCGTCAAGGAGATAAAGGTAGTTCAAGATTCTATATATCATTAGAAGATGACCTTATGAGATTATTTGGTAGTGAAAGAATATCTGCAATGGTAGAAAAAATAGGTCTTGAGGAAGATATGCCTATAGAGCATAAGATGTTAACTAAATCTATAGAAGGTGCGCAAAAGAAAGTTGAAGGAAGAAACTTCGGAATAAGAAAACACGTACTTCAATATGATGATGTCATGAATAAGCAAAGAGAAACAATATATGCAGAAAGAAGACGTGTATTAGAAGGTGAAAATCTTCAAGAACAAATTCAAAACATGATTCATTCTTTAATAGAAGATGCAGCTAATGCTTATGTTGAAGAAAAAGGAATAAATATAGATGGATTTAGAGATTATATGTATCATCAGTTTATGCCAAAGGGAAGTATAGAAATACCAGATATAGAGAAGCTTAATACTGCCGAACTAGTAGAAGCAGTATATGAAATAGCTATGAGAATATATAATGGAAAAGAAGAGAGAATAGGTTCAGAAAGAATGAGAGAAGTAGAAAGAGTAATACTTCTTCAATCAGTTGATAACCATTGGATAGATCATATAGATGCTATGGATCAATTACGCCAAGGTATAGGACTTCGTGCAATAGGTCAACAAGACCCAGTTATAGCATATACAAGTGAAGGATTTGATATGTTTAATGAGATGAATATGCATATAAAAGAAGATACTATAAAATACTTATTCAATATAACTATAGAGGAACCTGTAGAGAGAAAACAAGTTATAGATGTAGATCACCTATCTTCTAACATAACAGAAGGAGAAGAAAGCAAGACTGTTAAAAAAGACGAAGATATAGGAAGAAATGAAGAGTGTCCATGTGGAAGTGGAAAGAAATATAAAAAGTGCTGTGGAAGATAGTTTTGGAGGATCCAAATGTTAAATATACAAGAATATAGACACAACGTGGAGCAAATGGCTTCAAATATAGAAGAAATGAGGGACTCTCTTTGACATTGCTTCATTATTAATTAGAATAGATGAAAATGAAGCTAAAATGAATGAACAAGATTTTTGGAATGACAATGAGATGGCTCAAAAAATTCTTCAAGAGAATAAGGCTTTAAAAGAAACAGTAGATGAATATAATAATCTAAAGGAAGCTTTAGAGGATATAGAAGTTTTAATAGAAATAGGATTAGAAGAAAAAGATTCATCTATTGAAAAAGAAATAGAAAGCTCTATAGTTACATTACAAAAAGAAATAGATGTTGTAAGAATAAAAACTCTTTTAAGTGGAGAATATGATAAAAATAATGCTATATTATCTATAAATGCAGGAACAGGTGGACTTGATGCTCAAGATTGGGCACAAATGCTGCTTAGAATGTATATAAGATGGGGAGAATCTAAAGACTATAAAGTTAAACTTTTAGATATACTTTCAGATCCAGCTGCTGGAATAAAAAGTGCTACATTGCTTATAGAAGGTATAAATGCTTATGGTTACTTAAGAAGTGAAAAAGGAGTTCATAGAATTGTAAGAATATCTCCTTTTGACCCATCGGGTAAAAGACATACTTCTTTTGCATCAATAGATATTACTCCAGAGCTTGATGATAGTGTAGATGTAGAAATAAATCCAGTTGACTTAAAAGTGGATACTTATAGAGCATCTGGAGCTGGAGGTCAGCATGTAAATACTACTGATTCAGCAGTAAGAATAACACATATTCCTACAGGAGTAGTAGTTCAGTGCCAAAATGAAAGATCTCAGCATAAAAATAAAGATAGAGCGATGAAAATGCTTATGGCAAAACTTATAGAGCTAAAGGAACTTGAGAATAAGGAAAGAATTGAAGATATTCAAGGAAAGTACTCTCAAATAACTTGGGGAAGCCAGATAAGGTCATATGTATTCCAACCATATAAATTAGTAAAAGACCATAGGACTAATGCAGAAATGGGAAATGTAGATAGTGTTATGGATGGAAATATAGATTTATTTATAAATGAGTATTTAAAAATGAATAAGTCAAAAAATAATTAAGATAAGGGCTTAAGAATTTAATTCTTAAGCCTTTATTTGAGCAACGGACAAAGTCGTTGGCGAAATGAGCATAGCGAATTTTTGAGCAACGAACTTAATAAATTACATACGAAAGAAGGGACCTCTATGAATATAAATGAAATATTAAAAAAAGAATTTAATCTTAGAGATGAACAAATAAACAATACAATAAAACTTATAGATGAAGGAAATACAATACCATTTATCGCTAGATATAGAAAAGAAATGACTGGTGAAATGAGTGATGTTACATTAAGGGAATTTCATGATAAATTAGTATACTTAAGGAATTTACAAAGTAGAAAAGAAGATGTATTAAGAATTATAGAAGAACAAGGAAAACTTACAGAAGAAATAAAAATAAATGTTAATAAAGCAAATACACTACAAGAAGTAGAAGACATATATACTCCATTTAAGCAAAAGAAAAGAACTAGAGCAACAATTGCAAAAGAAAAAGGATTAGAAGATTTAGCATTAGATATATTAAATAAAAATATAAGTAACTTAGAAGAAGAAGCAAAAAAATATATAAATGAAGAAAAAGAAGTAAATTATTCTGATGATGCTATAAAAGGAGCTAAAGATATAATAGCTGAAATAATATCTGATGATGCTAAAATAAGAAAATATATAAGAGATTTATCATTAAGAGAAGGGGTATTAGTAACAAAGAATACTAAAGAAGAAAAATCAGTTTATGATATGTATTATGATTACAGTGAATCTGTAAGAACTATTGCCCCTCATAGAGTTTTAGCAATAAATAGAGGAGAAAAAGAAGATTTCTTAAAAGTAAAATTAGAAATTAATAATGAAAAAGTCATAAATCATATAATAAATGAATATGTAAAAAATGATAACTTTAAAAATAAAGAAACAATAGTATCATCTATTGAAGATGCATACAAAAGATTAATATTCCCTTCAATAGAAAGAGAAGTTAGAAATCATTTAACTGAAATAGCTCAGGAAAGAGCTATAAATGTATTTGGGCAAAATATAAAAGGATTACTACTACAAGCTCCTGTAAAAGATAAGGTCGTTATGGGATTTGACCCAGCTTTCAGAACTGGGTGTAAGATAGCTGTAGTTGATAAAAATGGTAAGTTACTAGATACAACAACAGTGTATCCAACTGAGCCTCAAAATAACGTAGAAGGTGCTAAAAAAACTTTAAAAGAATTAATATCAAAATATAATGTAGACATAATCGCAATAGGGAATGGAACTGCATCAAGAGAATCTGAAAAATTTGTTTCAGATATGATAAAAGAAATAGAGAGAGAAGTTCAATATGTAATAGTTAGTGAAGCTGGAGCGTCAGTTTACTCAGCATCAGAGCTTGCAAGTGAAGAACATCCAGATATAAATGTATCTTTAAGAGGCGCAATCTCAATAGGTAGAAGACTACAAGACCCGTTAGCAGAACTTGTAAAAATAGACCCTAAAAGTATTGGAGTAGGTCAATATCAACACGACTTAAATCAAAAAAGACTTGAAGGTGTATTAGGTGGAGTAGTAGAAGACTCTGTAAATAGTGTAGGTGTAGACTTAAATACAGCATCATATTCTTTATTAGAGCATATTGCGGGTATAAGTAAATCAATAGCTAAAAATATAATTACATATAGAGAAGAAAATGGAGATTTTTCATCAAGGGCACAATTGAAGAAGGTTAAAAGATTAGGACCTCAAGCATTTACTCAATGTGCAGGATTTATGAGAATACTAGATGCAAAAAATCCATTAGATAATACTGGAGTTCATCCAGAAAGTTATGATATATGTAAAAAGATGTTAGAAACTTTAGGATATTCTCTTAAAGATATAGAAAATAAAAATATAGAAGATATAGATTCAAAAGTTAATGAGATAGGATTAAAAGAATTAAGTGAAAGATTAGAAGTAGGGCAAGTAACTTTAAAAGATATAATTTCTGAAATTAAAAAACCAGGAAGAGACCCTAGAGAAGAAGGTATAAAGCCTATACTTAGAACAGATGTATTAAAAATAGAAGATATTAAAGAAGGTATGATGTTAAAAGGAACTGTAAGAAACGTAGTGGACTTTGGAGCTTTCGTAGATATTGGAATAAAAAATGATGGACTAGTTCATAAGTCTCAAATGAGTAAATCATTTGTAAAAGACCCTATGGCAGTAGTTACAGTAGGAGATATTGTAGATGTTGTTGTTATAGGAGTTGATATGAAAAAGCAAAGAGTAGCTTTATCAATGAAGATATAAGCTATATCAGGAGGAGATAAAATGATATTTATAAAAAATGGAACTATAAATACAGTAACAAATGGAATTATAAAAGGTGATATTCTTATAGAAGATGGAAAAATAAAAGAAATAGGACAAAATTTAGAGATACCTTCAGATGTAGAAACTATAGATGCTAATGGAAAACAAATATTTCCTGGATTTATTGATGCTCATACGCATTTAGGATTATGGGAAGATGGTATGGGATTTGAAGGTGCTGATGGTAATGAAGAAACTGATCCAATAACTCCTCAATTAAACCCGATAGATGGAATTAATCCAATGGATAAGAACTTCAAAGAAGCTTTACAAGGTGGTATAACAGCAGTATGTACTACACCAGGAAGTGCAAATGTTATGGGAGGACAATGTATAGCTATAAAGACTTTTGGTAGAAGAATTGATAATATGGTTATAAAAAATCCCGTTGCTTCAAAGATCGCATTTGGAGAAAATCCAAAATCTTGTTATGGTAGAGATGAAAAAATGCCTCAAACAAGAATGGCAATAGCATCTCTTTTAAGAGAAAATCTAAAAAAAGCAGAAGAATACTTAGATGAAATAGAGTTATACATGGAACATGAAGACCATGATAAGCCAGAATATGATATAAGAATGGAAAGTTTAATTCCAGTACTTAAAAAAGAGATACCTTTTAAGGTTCATGCTCATAGAGCGGATGATATATTCACAGCAATAAGAATAGCTAAAGAGTTTGATGTTGATATTACATTAGATCACTGTACAGAAGGACATCTTATAGCAGAAGATTTATTAGAAGAAGGGTATCCAACAATAGTAGGACCATCATTATCTGAAAGATCTAAAATAGAATTAAGAAACTTAACATTTGAAACAGCAGGAATTCTTTCAAACACTGGAGTTAATGTTTCATTAACAACAGACCATCCAGTAATACCAGTACAATACCTTCCGGTATGCGCAGGTATAGCTGTAAAGCATGGTATGAAAAAAGATGAAGCTATAAAGGCTATGACTATAAACCCAGCTAAAACTTTAGGGATAGATGATAAAGTAGGTTCTATAGAAGTTGGAAAAGATGCAGATATAGTTATATGGGACGGATCTCCTCTTGAAATTCAAAGTAATGTATTATTCACTATAATAAATGGAAAAATAGTTTATAAAAAGTAAACTATCATAATTTCTACACAATTTAATTGTACTATATCGGTATATAAAATATTGATATAGGGGTGATTTAATATGAATAATATAACAACTTTCATGATTGCAGGTGGAATTTTAATATCTATGCTATGTTTAGTATTATATTCTGATTTTAAGTGTATTTATGATAAAATGCATAAAAAATAAGAAATATCCCCACTTTAAAATTAAAGTGGGGATATTTTTTATTTTTCAATAGCATCAGTACTTTTATTGCAGCATGATTTATTATCTCTAAATAGGAAGAAGAATAATCCTCCCATAATCAGTGGGCATATAAATGGTGCTATAAATGATATTCCTAGGGCAGTTTTAGGTGAATAGAAACCTATTGCTGGGGCTATTAAGATTAATAGTATAGGGATTATACAGCACAAAGATAGTGGTAAAAAACGCTTTAAATTTTTTTTAGTTTCTTTATTCATTTTAATTAACCTCCATAAATTTGATAAACCAATAATACTTTAAAAGTATGAATAAAATATGAAAGTAAATATTCATATTTTATTCATACTTTTAGGATATTCTACATATAGAAATAAAATTTTAAAAAGGGAAGTGAATTTTATGAAAAAAAAATTAATAGGTACGCTAGGGTTAGGTTTAGTAATAGGGGCAATGGGAATTACATCATTTGCAAATGAAAAGGGTCAAAATATCTCAGATGTAAACTTAAACAATGCAGTTCAAAATGAAGCTACTTTTAAAGTATTAAATAAAGAAAATAACCAATACGAGCAAATAGATACTACAGAGTATAATGCAAACACACCAAATCAAAATAATAGACCTCAATATATGAATCCAGCAAATTGTTGTAATTATAATTACTAAAAAAGTTTAGG
>NZ_HG529422.1 GCF_000499525.1 Faecalimicrobium dakarense
AACTTTTTTTATTTAACAACGGTTATTTTATTTCTAATCATACCCATCCAACATGTGAAAGAAATATCTTTGCCATTAGGATTTATCTCTGCAATTACATCACCTTTACTTAAGTCAACATATTGATCAAAATCAGGAAAATACATAGTTGAATTACAGCTAGTTAACTCACTTGCTTTTATTGTTAGTTTTACAGGAATATCTCCTTTGATTACATTACTTGAAGTAGAATATCCAGATCTACTTGCATTAATAGTAACCTCTTGATATCCATCTATAACGGGAGCAAGTTGAGATGAATCTTTATAGTAGCTATTAGATATAGGTAAATTAAAACCAGTCAAAGCAAGTCCTCTTTGAGCCATAGATAGACCAAGGATTATTATAAATGCTCCACTATATTTAAATATTTTATTACTAAAATTCTTTGTCAATCTAGATGAAATATATCCAAATCCAAGCATTAGGGGAACTGTACCTAAAGAAAATACAAACATTGATAAAGCACCCAGTATAAAACTTCCAGTACCTAGTGCATAAAGTTGCATAGTTTGTAATGCACCACAAGGCATAAATCCATTTAAAATACCAACGACAAAAGGGCTTTTGTTGCTTTTACCACAATTTATTTCAATAAATGGAATATTAAATTTAATATTTTTAAATAATTTTAACCCGAACATATTAAGACCGGCGATAATCATAAATATTGAAGCTATAACTTGTACTAAACCTTGAGTTTTCATAGATAAAGAAAATACAGAGCCTAAAGAACCTATTATACCGCCAAGTATTGTGTATGAAATAACTCTTCCAAGGTTATATTTAAGAGCGACATTAAATGAAGTTCTTTTATCTACAAGTAAGTTGTCTTTATCCAGAGTTTGTGTAAGCATTATTCCACCGCACATGCCTACACAGTGAAGAGATGATAATATTCCAACTATAAATACCATGAAAAGTGATGAATTTTCTAACATTAAATTCGTATTATATCCAAATAAAGAATTATTGCTCAAAAATAGCATACCAATAACTACAATGCCAAGTCCTAAAAATTTAGCAACATGACTTTCTTTAGTAGAATAACCAGCTTTTTTAATAGCAGTTTTAATTTCTTTCTCATTACATAAGCTACTTTCATATGTAACAGTTACATTAGATTTATTATGGTTTGCTATAATACTTAATATACCATCTAAATTTCTTAATTCATGTTGAATAGAAGATTCACATGACTTACAGTGCATACCATAAACATTAAATGATTTAGTAATTTTACTCAAAAACCTCACCCCATTAATTAAATTTTTACACCATAGTATAAATTTAAAATATGAAAAAAAGATGAAGATAAATAAATTTTAAAATACTTCATAAAAAATGTATAATTGTGTGGTATATATTCTGTATAAAATTAAAAATATACCGTATAAAGGAGGAATAGATATGTTTAACATATTAATAGTGGATGATGAAGAAAAAATAACTCAGGTTATAAAGGCCTATTTAGATAAAGAAGGATATAATTGTAAGGTTGCAAATACAGGAATAGATGCTATTAATTATTTTAGGGAAAATGAATTTGATTTAATAATATTAGATAGAATGTTACCGGATATAAGTGGAGAAGAAATATGCGAAATAATAAGAAAAGAATCTATGGTTCATATAATAATGTTAACAGCTAAAACGGAAGATGAAGATGTAATAGATGGGTTTAACATAGGATGCGACGATTATGTGTGTAAGCCATTTAATGTCAAAGAACTAGTTTTAAGAGCGAAGGCTGTTTTTAGAAAGTTGGATGTAGAGAATAAAGATATATTAAAATTTTCAGATGAACTTGAAATAAACACACTATCTCATCAGGTTAAGGTAAGAGGAGAGAAAGTATACTTAACAAATACTGAGTATAAAATACTTTTAACATTAGCTAAAAATCCAAAAAAGATATTTGATAGAGAAAGACTATTAGAATTAACAGTAGAAGAATACTATGAAAAAATGGATAGAATTATAGATGCACATATAAAAAACTTACGACAAAAAATAGAGCTGGATACAAAGAAACCTAAAATTATACAAACCCTATATGGGGTAGGATATAAATTTGGGCTATAAAAATAAGAAACTAAACCTTAATAAAAGGTTAATTATTTCATTAGTATCAGTTATTTTATTAGTCGTAATAAGCATTGGGGTAGCAATAAATAGTGTATTTAAAGAAAAGTTTGCAATATATATATCTAAAAATAATGAAAAAGAAATTTCAAACTTAATAGACTCAATACAATCGGAATATAAAAATGATGAATGGAACTTATATAATGTAAATGAAATTGGTAAAAATGCAATATCAAAAGGTAGATTTATAGAGCTATATGATAATAATCATAATTTGGCTTGGAGTGCATTTGAATATAATAATAAATTGTGCCATCAAATGATGAATAACATAGAAAATAATATGCATAATATGTATCCAAAATGGAGTGGGGAATATAAAGATGAAACTTTTAAATTAAAAAATGAAAGCGGAGAATATATAGGTTACATAAATGTTGGTTCTTATGGGTCTTTTTATTATATGGATGAAGAAATAGATTTTTTAAATGAAATAAATAAAGTAGTTATATTAATAGCTATTATAACTACAATAGTTACAGTAATAATAGCTATTATAATTTCAAATAATATATCAAAGCCTATCGAAGTTGTATCTAATATGGCAGATACAATAGGAGAAGGAGGTTACGATTGCAAACTAGATTATGAAAGTAATATAGTTGAAATAGATAATCTTATAAAATCGATAAATGAATTAGCACTTAAGTTAGATGAACAAGAAAAATTGAGAAAAAGACTAACTACTGATATTTCTCATGAGCTTAGAACGCCTCTTACAAGTATTCAAACTCATTTAGAGGCAATAATAGATGGTGTATGGGAACCTAGCCCTGAAAGATTAAATAGCGTTAATGAAGAAGTAATAAGACTTACTAGCTTAGTAAATCAGCTAAAAAATTTAGCAAAGTTTGATAGTGATAAAAGTAAACTAAATTTAAGTGAAGTTAATTTAGACAAACTTATAAAAAATATAGTTTATAATAATCAAGGAAAGGCATTAGAAAAAAATATAAATATAGAATTTGAATTAGAAGATATAAATACGTATTTAGATAGAGAAAAAATATCTCAATTAATAGTAAATTTATTATCTAATGCTATTAGGTATACTAACGAAAATGGAAATATATATTTAAGACTATATGAAAAAGATAATTATATAAAGATGCATTTTAAAGATGATGGAATTGGGATACCGAAAGAGAGTTTAAATTATATATTCGAAAGATTTTATAGAGTCGATGAATCAAGAAGTAAACATACTGGAGGTATAGGTGTTGGCCTTACGATTGTAAAATCAATAGTTGACTTGCATAAAGGAAACATAGATGTTAAAAGTGAAGTAAATAAAGGTAGTGAATTTATAATTACCTTACCTATAATTGATAAAATACATTAAACAATAAAAATATAATATATTTTAAGTAGCATGGGCCAAAAATTAGTTAGTCTCATGCTACTTTTGTACAATGTAAATTATAGTATTTACCTAAAAAGTCAACAATATTAGATAATATTATATATATAAAGCCTTTATAATAATAGATGGTTATACTATAATAATATCTAGTTGATAATTATAATAGGAAATGATAATTTGTGATATACACAAAATATAACGGAGATGAAAATATGGTTAATATATATCTAGAAAATGAAGAGAAAACAAAAGAAATTGGATATAAGCTAGGAACATTATTACAGCCGGGAAGTGTAATATGTTTAATTGGAGATTTAGGCGCAGGAAAAACTACTATGACTCAAAGTTTGGCAAAAGCTTTAGAAGTTGATGATTATATAACTAGCCCAACATTTACAATAGTAAATGAATATGAAGGTAAAATGCCATTATACCACTTTGATGTATATAGAATAGGTAGCAGTGATGAAATGTATGATATCGGATATGATGAATACATAAATGGAGAAGGTGTATGTATAATCGAATGGGCTAATTTAATAGAAGGTATACTTCCAGACGAATATTTACATATAGAATTAAAATATAAAGATATGTCTAGAGAAATGATATTAAATCCAGTTGGAAAAAGATATGAAAAACTAGTTGAGGAGCTGACTAAATAATGAAGGTTTTAGGAATAGATACGTCTTCAATGGCTACAAGTGTAGCGGTTATAGAAGATAACAAATTAATATGTGAGTATACTGTGAATACAAAGAAAACTCATTCACAAAAACTTATGCTAATGATAGAAAATATGCTTAAAATAAGTGATTTAGATGTTAATGAAATGGATTTAATCGCAGTTTGTGAAGGTCCAGGATCGTTTACAGGATTAAGAATAAGTATGGCAACTGCAAAAGCAATAGCTCATGTAAATAACTTACCTATAGTGGGAGTTAATTCATTAGAACTATTAGCAGCAAATATGAATCTTTGTGATAAAAAAATATGTTCAATATTAGATGCCCAAAGAACACAAGTATATAGCGGACAATATAAATTTGAAAATAATGAAGTAGTAGAATTAAAAAATATAGATGTAGTTGAAATAGATGATTTAATAGAAGAGTTAAAAAATTCTAAGGAAGACTGGATAATAGTAGGAGAAGCAGTTTATAAGTATGAAGAAAAGTTAAAAGATATAGAAAATATACATATAGCAGCTCCATCTCATAATGTAAGTAAAGCAAGTAGCTTATGTTCTGTAGCTATTAATAAATATAACAAAAATATAGATGTTTATGATTGTTATAGTATAAATCCTGTATATATTAGAAAATCTCAAGCAGAAGTTCAATACGATGAAAAAATGAAGAGGTTAAATGATGGAAAATAATTTAGTTATAGAAATGATGACATCTAAAGATATAGATGGGGTTTTTGAAGTAGAAAGAAACTGTTTTGAACATCATTGGTCTAAAGATGCATTTGCTAAAGAATTAAAAAATGATGTAGCAAGATACCTTGTAGCAAAACTTGATAATAAAGTTGTAGGGTATGTAGGAATATGGTTTGTTATGGATGAAGGTCATATTACTAATGTCGCAGTTCATAGCGACTATAGAGGTAAAAAAATTGGTGATGAACTAGTAAAAGAATTAGTTAAATTATGTAAAGAAAATAATATAGTATCAATGACTTTAGAAGTTAGAACTTCTAATATAGTTGCTCAAAATTTATATAAAAAATATGGATTTAAATTAGCGGGAATTAGAAAAGAATATTATAGTGATAATAAAGAAGATGCTATGATAATGTGGAATGACGTAAAGGCGGTGTAAGTGTGAAAGATATAATAACATTAGCTGTAGAAAGTAGCTGTGATGAGACATCTGTTGCAGTACTTAAAAACGGTAGAGAAGTACTATCAAACATAATTAATACTCAAATAGATTTACATAAAAAATTTGGTGGAGTAGTACCAGAGGTTGCATCAAGAAAACATATAGAAAATATAGATGTAGTTTTACAAGAAGCTTTAGATAAAGCAAATGTAACCTTAAATGATATAGACCATATAGCAGTAACTTATGGACCTGGATTAGTTGGAGCATTATTAGTTGGATTATCTCATGCAAAAGCTCTTGCATTTACTTTAAATAAACCATTAGTAGGTGTTAACCATATAGAAGGTCATGTTAGTGCTAACTATATAGAACATAAAGATTTAAAACCGCCATTTATAACACTAATAGTGTCTGGTGGTCATACTCATTTATTAGAAGTAAAAGACTATGGAGAATATGAAATATTAGGAAGAACTAGAGATGATGCATCTGGAGAAGCATTTGATAAGATAGCTAGAGCTATGGGGTTAGGATACCCAGGTGGACCTATTGTAGATAGATTAGCTAAAGAAGGTAATAAAAAAGCTATAGATTTTCCAAGAGCTTACCTAGATGAAGGATATGATTTTAGTTTTAGTGGCTTAAAATCAGCAGTTTTAAATTACTTAAATGCTAAGAAAATGAAAAAAGAAGAAATAGTTGTAGAAGATGTTTGTGCATCATTCCAGGAAGCGGTAGTTGAAGTATTATCTAAAAAAGCTATAAAAGCAGCAAAGGAAAAAGGTTATGATACAATAACTCTTGCAGGTGGAGTTGCTTGTAATTCGGCTCTTAGAGAAAAAATTACACAATTAGGAAATGAAAATAATATAAATATAAAATATCCACCATTAGTATTATGTACAGACAATGCTGCAATGATAGGATGTGCAGGATATTACAACTTTATTAAAGGTAGAGTTGATGATATGAGTTTAAATGCAGTTCCAAATTTAAAAATAGGACAAAGATAAAATTCGCTTTGCTCATGTCGCCAACGATATATTTTCGCTAACGTGTCAGATATATCCGTTGCTCAAAATTTACTTATATATAATGTAAAAAGAGTACTTCTAAAATTTAGAAGTACTCTTTTTATTAATCCATTTCTTTTACAATATTTGCTGCCCATTTTTTAGATAATGCTCTTGGCATTCCGAATATAAATTTAACTAATTCTTCACTGTAAGTAAGAAGAACTAATACATATATTGGAGCTCCCTTTAAAGCTGCTATAAATGTTAAAGGAATTGATACTAACCACATACATCCTAGTTCTAGGAATAATGCATACTTTGTATCTCCACCACTTCTAAGTATACCTATAACAAGTAATACGTTAAAAGATTTAAGAGCCATTAATATACCCATTATAATGAAAATTTTAGTTATATCTGGAGCAAGAGTATCAGATACTGTAAACACTTTTAATAGTATTGGGATATTTAAAATTAAAAGTCCTCCAAATACTAAACCAGCTAAGAATACTAAAACAGAGAATTTTTTAGCATAATTTATTGCTCTATCTATATAATCTGCTCCGAGTTCGTTTCCAAGCATTATAGCTGCACCATTTGCTATACAAACCGCGGTCATTATAAAGAAATTACCTGTACTAGTAGCAATTTGACTTGCAGCGATAGCTGAAGTTCCAGCCTTTGAATATGCAACTGAGTATAGTACAGTTCCAACTGCCCATAAAGAGTCATTTAAAAATATAGGTAAACTTTTAGCTAAAAGTGAATTTATAAACTCAGAGTTTAAGCTTTTTAAATTGTTTATTCCAAATCTTAAAATATAATCCTTCTTTAAAAGGTATACGTAGCTAAGAATTAAAATTAATTCTACTATTCTAGCTATAACAGTTGCAAGTGCTGCACCTTTAACACCTAATGCAGGAAGACCAAGATTTCCAAATATAAGACCATAGTTTAAAACTATATTTACGCATAAAGCTATAGCACTACAAAACATACCAAGCTTAGGATTTCTAACACCTCTTGAACCCATACTGAAAACAGTACTAATTGCTATAAGAGGGTAACAAAATACTACTATAGAAAAATATTCAATACATTGCTTAACAACTTCTGGATCGTAAGAAAATATATTTATTATTTTAGTAGGTATTATTAAAGCAGGGATTAAAAATACTAAACTAAGAATAATAGCTAAAATAGTACTAAATCCAGTTACTTTTCTTATATTGTTTACATCACTTTTTCCGAAAAACTGAGAAATAAAAACGCCGGCGCCACCAGTAATTCCACTTAATGACATATTAAATAAAAAGAAAAATTGATTTGCTACACCGATTGATGCAACTGATGTTTCTCCTAAACTACTAATCATAACGGTATCTATTACGTTAACAGAAGTAGAAATAAGGTTTTGAATAATAATAGGAATACATAAAGATATAAGTACTTTGTAAAATCTCTTATTTTCATCTTTTAAAGATAATGTTCCTTCCAAACTATCACCTCGCTATATAAATTTTATGATATACATAATACCATAAGAATTTCATAATGTAACTATATATTTATCAATATAAAAACCATTCTAATAAAGAATGGTTTTAGATATTATTATTTTATTTATATACTACATTAATGTTTCCCACTCATCATAAAGATTAGCTAATTTATTTTCTAAATTTATTTTTTCTTGGCTGACTTCTTTAGATTTTTCAGGGTTAGAATATACTTCTTCTTGGCATAAAAGCATATCTAGTTCTTCTACTTTTAACTCAGTTTCTTCAATTTCTTTTTCTATATTTTGACGTTTTACTCTATTTTTTTTCTCTAATTCTCTTTGTTCTCTTTCTTTACGCTTTTCATCTTTAAGTTGAGTTTTAGTTTTTTCTTCTTTCACTTCAGCAACATTCATTTCTTGAACTTGTTTTTTCTTTTCAATGTAATAGTCGTAGTTACCAAGATATTCAGTTATTCCACTTTCATCTAGAACTAATACTTTATCAACAACTGTATTTAAGAAGTATCTATCATGAGATATTGTAAATATTGTACCTGTATATCCAGATAAAGCTTCTTCGAGAACTTCTTTAGAATCTATATCTAAGTGGTTAGTAGGTTCATCTAGTAATAAGAAGTTTGCATTTGAAAGTATAAGCTTAAGTATTGCAACCCTAGCTCTTTCTCCACCACTTAAAGTAGATATTTTTTTGAACACTTCCTCACCCTCAAACAAAAATGCACCAAGCATACTTCTTAAAGTTGTTTGAGTTAGATGAGTATTATTTTCCCAGATTTCATCTATTATAGTATTATCTAAATTAAGTGTTTTTTGTTCCTGATGGAAGTATGATACATTGACATTTGTACCAAATTTTATATCCCCAGATAAAGGTACTAACTCATTCATTATTATTTTAAATAAAGTTGATTTACCTATACCATTGGCACCTATAAGGGCAACTTTTTCTTCTCTATATATATCTAAATTTAAATCCTTAAATAAAATTCTTTCTCCATAACCCATAGAAACATCTCTTATTTGTAATACATCATTTCCGCTAGTTACAGTTGGATTAAACTCTATCCGAGCTTTTTTTCTATAAGCCTCAGGCTTATCAATGACATCTACTTTATCTAAAGCTTTTTCTTTACTTCTAGCCCTTTTTAAATGCTTTTCTCTACCGTAAGCTTTTAATCTTTCAATTGATTCTTCTTGTTTTTTTATATCCTTTTGCTGATCTTCATATTTTTTTTGCTCTAATTCTTTTTCTGTTTTTGATAATTCAATAAACTTAGAGTAATTTCCGTTATAAGTCTTAAGTTTTTTATTATGAATTTCAAAAATTCTATTTACAACTTGATCTAAGAAATATCTATCGTGAGAGATTAATATAACAGTACCTTTATATTGTTTTAAGAAAAATTCTAACCATTCAATTGCCTCTGAATCTAAGTGGTTAGTAGGTTCATCTAGTAGAAGAAGAGTAGGCTTTTTTAAAAGCAATTTTCCTAAAAGAACTCTGGTTTTTTCTCCACCAGAAAGTATACTAATAGGTTTGTCCATATCAGCATCACTAAATCCTAAACCTTTTAATACGCCTTTGGCCTCAGACTTATATCCGTATCCATTTAAATCAGAAAATAATTCTAATTTATGAGAATACTCATTCATAAGTTTTTCAAGCTTATCAGAACTAGAATTAGAACTCTCCTCAGCAATCTGATGTTCTAAATCTCTTAAGTAGTTTTCCATATCCATTAAGTCTTTGAAAACTTCTAAAACTTCTTCAAGTATTGTGTTTTCAGAGTGGAAGTTTGTATTTTGTTCTAAGTATCCTATCTCGCAATCTTTAGAAGTATATATATCACCACTATCGTATCCATAAATACCAGATATAACTTTAAATAATGTTGTTTTTCCAGTACCATTTACTCCGATTATACCTATTTTATCGTTCTCATTTACAGTAAAGCTTATATTTTCTAATATAGAATCTATTCCAAAACTTTTATTTAAGTTATTACATGACAAAACAATCATAAATTTATACCTCCTTGAACTATCTAAAATTATAATGTTTTGATATAATATAATCAAGGATATTGCATTATGTTTTGGAAAATGCAATAAAATACTATGGGAAAAATAAATACTTAACAACATAGGAGGTGGAAAAGTGGGTACTAAAAATATATCAATGGCAGTAATAAGAAGACTACCGAAGTATCATAGATACTTAGGAGATCTATTAGATAAAGACATACAAAGGATATCATCAAAAGAATTAAGTGATATAATCGGATTTACAGCATCTCAAATAAGGCAAGATCTAAATAACTTCGGCGGATTTGGTCAACAGGGATATGGATATAATGTAGAAGCACTTTATAACGAAATAGGTAAAATATTAGGATTAGATAAAAAATATAATGCAATCCTTATAGGAGCAGGTAACTTAGGACAAGCTATAGCTAATTACTCAGGATTTAGAAAAGCTGGATTTGAAATAAAAGCCTTATTCGATGCAAATCCTAGAATGATAGGATTAAAAATAAGAGATTTCGAAATACTAGATTCTCAAGAGATAGAGTCTGTAGTTAAAGAAAATGAAATAGATATAGCAATACTATGTATACCTAAAAACGGAGCTCAAGAAATAGTAAATAGATTAGTAAGTGTAGGTATAAAAGGAGTTTGGAATTTTGCACCAATAGATTTAGAAGTTCCAAAGGACGTTATTGTTGAAAATGTAAACTTGACAGAAAGTTTATTTACTTTATCTTATTTAATGAGTGAGATTGAATAATAAAAAAGCTACTGTAAGTAGATATCTACTATAGTAGCTTTTTTTATTATTTATTATTCTGGTTGAGGAGCATCAACAGGACATACTCCTGCACAAGCGCCACATTCGATGCAAGCATCTGCACCTATAACGTATTTGTCATCTCCTGCAGATATACATTCAACTGGACATTCAGCTTCACAAGCACCACAGCTTATGCAAGCATCATTTATTATGTAAGCCATCTCAAAATCCTCCCTTTATATACAAGTTTTATTCATAATAATTATAACAAAAGTTCCAGAAGATAACAATTAAATTAATTCTATAATAAGCACTAATTCATGATATTTATTTAACAATTAAAATTACGAATAAATAATAAAATTAAATTTTAAAATATAAATATGATAACAAAAATGTATATTGAATTTAGTATACAATGTTGAAATTTGACGATTATAGTTTTTTGAATTATAAGAAAATAATGAAAAAGAATTTAATAAAAATGTTTAGGAACATTAAATGAGTGGTATATAATAAAATAAAGTTGGTTAAAAAAAAGTCAATCTAACATTACATAAAATCACATCAATTCAAATCAATTTCTATTTTAAAATTAAAAATTAAATAATAAAAATTTTAGGGGGAATAACTATGTCTTGTAATACTTGTAAAATGTGTGAAAGCGCAGATAAGAAGTTAGAAAGTTTTGTTGCATCTAAAAATGTGGAAACAGCATTTCATAGAACAGAGGACCAAAAGATTAAATGTGGATTTGGACTTCAAGGAGTATGTTGTAGATTGTGTGCAAATGGGCCATGTAGGGTGACACCAAAATCACCAAGGGGAATATGTGGAGCAGATGCAGATACAATAGTTGCAAGAAACTTTTTAAGAGCAGTTGCATCAGGATCAGCTTGTTATTTACATGTAGTAGAAAATACAGCTAGAAATTTAAAACACTTAGGAGAAACTAAAGGTATTATAAAAGGGAAAAATGCGCTAAATCATTTAGCAGGGATTTTTGAAATAAAAGAAAGTGATAATCATAAAAAATGTATAGAAATAGCTAATAAAGTTATAAATGACTTATACAAATCAAGAGATGACAAGATGGAACTTGTTGAAAAAATAGCATATCCGCCAAGGGTTAAGAAATGGAAAGAATTAGGTATAATGCCTGGAGGAGCTAAATCAGAAGTATTTGATGCAATAGTTAAATCATCAACAAATCTAAATAGTGATCCGATAGATATGCTAGTTAACTGTTTAAACTTAGGTATATCAACAGGATTATATGGTCTTACATTAACAAATCTTTTAAATGATGTTATGTTAGGAGAACCAGTTATAAGAATGGCTCCAGTCGGATTTAATGTAATAGATAAAGACTATATAAACATAATGATAACAGGACATCAACACTCAACATTCTCACATTTCCAAGATAAATTAAAAGAAAAAGAAATAGCAGCATTAGCTCAAGGGGTAGGTGCAAAAGGATTTAGATTAGTAGGATGTACTTGCGTAGGGCAAGACTTACAGTTAAGAGGAGAGCACTATCAAGAAGTATTTGCAGGTCATGCAGGAAATAACTTTACTAGTGAAGCTGTTTTATCAACTGGAGCCATAGATATGGTTGTATCAGAATTTAACTGTACAATACCAGGGCTTGAGCCTATAGCAGATAAATATAAAGTAAAAATGGTATGTCTAGATGATGTAGCTAAAAAAGTAAATGCAGAGTACTTACCATTTGATAGAGATAATGTAGAAGTAATAAGTGAACAATTAATAAGTAAAGCATTGGGTTCATATAAAGAAAGAAGAAATTTAATAGAAATAGATATACCAAGTGATCATGGATATGAAAAATCTCTTACAGGTGTAAGTGAAAAGAATTTAAAAGAGTTTTTAGGTGACTCATGGAAGCCATTAATAGACTTAATAGCTGCTGGAAAAATAAAGGGTATAGCAGCAGTTGTTGGATGTTCAAATATGACAGCAGGTGGTCATGATATAGCAACAGTAGAGTTAACAAAAGAGTTAATTAAAAAAGATATACTAGTTTTATCAGCAGGATGTTCAACAGGAGGACTTGAAAATGTAGGACTTATGTCTCCGGGAGCTGAAGAATTAGCAGGAGAAAACTTAAAAGAAGTATGTAAGGCACTAAATATACCTCCAGTATTAAACTTTGGACCTTGTCTAGCTATAGGAAGACTTGAAATAGTAGCAACAGAGTTAGCAGGAGAATTAGGTATAGATCTACCACAATTACCGCTTGTACTGTCAGCTCCTCAATGGTTAGAGGAACAAGCATTAGCTGATGGTGCATTTGGTTTAGCATTAGGGTTACCACTTCACTTAGCATTACCTCCATTTATAACAGGTGGAAAGCTAGTAACAGAAGTATTAACGGAGAAATTAAAAGATTTAACAGGAGGTCATGTTATTGTAAATCCGGATCCAGTATCTTCAGCTAATCAATTAGAGGAAATAATTGTAGATAGAAGAAAAAAACTTGGGTTAAAGGAAGTGGAATGTTATGCATAGAATCATAATAAATAAAGAGTTGTGTAGTGGTTGTAAAAATTGTGTATTAGCTTGTATGTTAAAGCATAATAAAGATAGTAATATTTATACTCTTGACTTAGAAAACATTGATAATGATAGCATGGGACATATTGAACTTGATAAAGAAAATAGACCAGTTCCAATAATTTGTAGACATTGTGATGAGCCAGAATGTGTTTTAACTTGCATGAGTGGAGCTATGACCAAAGATAAAAAGAGCGGATTAGTTTTATATGATGAAGAAAAATGCGGATCTTGCTATATGTGTGTAATGGCATGTCCATATGGAGTATTAAAGCCTGATGATAAAACTAAGCAGATAATATTAAAGTGTGACCTATGTAAAGATGAAGAATCTCCTAGATGTGTATCAAATTGTCCGACTGGAGCAATAGAAATACAAGAGGAGGTATTATCATGCTAAGTTCAATTAAAAATTATGTTATATTGGGTGCCAGTGCAGCAGGAATAAACGCAGCTAAAACTTTAAAAGAATTAGAGCCAAATTCTAATATAGTCATCATATCTAAGGATGAAAAAACATATTCTCGTTGTATGTTACATCATGTAATATCAGGACATAAAACAGTTGAAGACATTAATTTTGTAGAAGAAGATTTTATAAAGAATAATCATATAAATTGGATAAAAAATAGATCTGTAAAATCAATAGATTTTAATTTAAGGTTAGTAGAATTAGAAGATAGAAAAATAGAATATGATAAGTTATTAATATCAACAGGTGCATCTGCATTTATACCTCCAATAAAGAATTTGAGAGAAGCTAATTTTGTATATCCATTAAGAGATATTGATGATGTATATAAAATAAAAGAAAAAGCTAAAGATTCTAAAAAGGCTATAGTAATAGGAGCGGGTTTAGTTGGTATAGATGCACTTAATGGCCTTATGGGTTATGAAAACTTAGAAGTATCATTAGTGAATACATCTGAATATATATTAAATAAGCAATTAGATGAACATTCAGCCGTGAGTTATGAAAATAAGTTTATAGAAAATGGAGCCAAACTATACCAAGGTTCAGGTATTAAAGAGATTATTATAAATGAAAATAATGATGTGTCAGGATTAGAATTAGAAAATGGAAATATAATAGAAGCAGATATGATTGTAATGGCAACTGGGGTTAGACCAAATACTGATTTTATAGACACTACAAAAATAGAATATGATAGAGGTATAGTAATAAATGAAAAATGTGAAACATCTCAAAGAGATGTTTATGCAGCTGGTGATGTTGTTGGTAAAAATTCAATATGGCCAATAGCAGTAAAACAAGGAATCACAGCAGCATACAATATGTTAGGGTTTGAACGAGAAATAGGAGATAGTTTTTCATTTAAAAATAGTATGAATTTTATGGGGATATCTACTGTATCTTTAGGTATGATAAACACACCAGATGATAGTTATAAGGTAGTTACTAGATGCTGTGAAGATTCATATAAAAAGTTTATATATAAAGATAATATTATTTATGGAGTAATCGCTCAAGGTGATATTTCGTATGTAGGTGTCTTAACTCAGCTTATAAAAAATAAAATAGAAGTAGAAAATTTAGAGGAAAGAATATTTGATATAGGATATGCAGATTTTTTATCTCTTAAAGATAATGGAGAGTTCTGTTATAATATATAATAATAAAGAAGGCTATAGAATTAATCTATAGCCTTTTTAAGTTGGAGTGATATAAACGAAGTGAATTTTTATATGGAAGGAAAAAAATATGAGAGTATATGCACTAGTAGGTTCAAGTGGAACAGGAAAAAGTTATAAAGCTTTAGAAGTAGCATTTGAAAATGATATTGATTATATAATAGATGATGGATTACTTATACATAAAAATAAGATAATAGCAGGAATATCAGCAAAGCAAGCAAAAACAGTAATGGAAGCTGTGAGAAGAGCTGTATTTAATAATAATGAGCACAGGGAATCTGTAAAAGAAAAAATAAAAAAAGAAAATATAAACAAGATACTAGTACTAGGGACTTCTAATAAAATGGTAAATCAGATTGTGGATAGACTTGAACTTGACTCAATAAATAAATATATAAATATAAAAGATATAAGTACAGATAAGGAAATTGAGCTAGCAAAAGAAAGTAGAAGAAAAGGAAATCATATAATACCAGTTCCGACTATGGAGATAAAACCAATAGCAAGTGGCCTTAGCATAAATTCATTAAAAAGAAAATTCTTTAAAAGAAATAGTAAAATCGAAGAAATAATAGAAAAAACTATAATAAGGCCAACATTTAGTTATAGAGGTAAATTCTTTATAAGTCCAGTTGTTATAGAACAAATTATAGTTAATGAAATAAATAAATTTGATAAAATAGAAAAAATAAATAAAGTAAATATAAATAATTTGAAAAACAGTACAAATATATATATAAGCATTAATATAAATGATGTAACTGCTATAATGGAAAGTTATAAATTACAAAAAAGTATAAAAGAAAATATAGAAAAAATTACTTCTATTAATACAGGAAAAGTGGATATTTATATTAATAAATTAAAAAAAAATTAAATGTCGAGAAGTTAAAAAATAAACAATTTAAAATGTCACAAAATTAAAATAAACTGTGCTACAATCATGGTGTAACCTTTAGGAAAAAGTTTTCTTGGGTGGAGATATAGTATTTTTAGGGGGGCTTAAAATGGCTGAAAAAACATTAAACGTTTTTGAAATTGCAAGATTACAGGTAAAAAACGCATGTGACAAATTAGGAGCAGACCCAGCAGTTTATGAAATTTTAAAAAATCCAATGAGAGTTATGGAAGTATCATTTCCAGTAAAAATGGATGATGGAACTACTAAATCTTTTACAGGATATAGATCTCAGCATAATAATGCATGTGGACCATTTAAAGGTGGTTTGAGATTCCATCCAGCTGTATGTATGGATGAGGTAAAAGCTTTATCAACTTGGATGACATTTAAGTGTTCTGTAGTAGGTATACCTTATGGTGGCGGAAAAGGTGGAATGGCTATAGACCCAAGAGATTATTCAGAAGCTGAATTAGAAAGAATATCTAGAGGATTCGCAAGAGCTATAGCTCCAATAATAGGAGAAAAAGAAGATATACCAGCTCCAGATGTTAATACAAATGGACAAATAATGTCTTGGATGGTAGATGAATATGCTCAAGTTACAGGAAACTTCCAACCAGGGGTATTTACAGGTAAGCCAGTAGATTTTTACGGTTCTTTAGCTAGAACAGAAGCAACAGGATACGGTGTTGCTATAATGGCTATGGAAGCTGCTAAAAAGTTAGATATAGATTTAAATAATGTTACAGTAGCACTTCAAGGTTTTGGAAATGTTGGTAGCTTTGCTGGATTATACATAGAAGAAGCTGGTGCTAAAGTAGTTGCAGTAGGAGACCATACGGGGACTATATATAATGAAAATGGTATAGATATGAAAGCATTGATGGCATACAGTAAAATTCATAGAGGTGTAAAAGGATTTGAAGGTGCAAATTCTACTGATGAAAATATACTTACTATGGATGTTGATATATTAATGCCTTGTGCTTTAGAAAATCAATTAACATCTAAAAATGCAGAAGATATAAAAGCTAAGATAATAAGTGAAGGTGCAAATGGACCTACGACTCCAGAAGCAGATGAAGTATTCTTTAAAAATGGAATAACTGTAGTACCAGATATATTAGCTAATAGTGGAGGGGTTACAGTATCTTATTTTGAATGGGTACAAAACTTAAATAGATATAATTGGACATTTGAAGAAGTTCAAAGCAAGCAAAGTGTTTTAATGAAAAAAGCATTTGAAGAAATATGGAATTTAGCAAAAGAATATGAAGTAGATATGAGAACTGCAGCTTATATGATGTCTATAAAGAGAATTGCAGATGCTATGAAGATGAGAGGATGGTATGCTGAGACTCCTCAACCTGAATTAGCATTAGCGGAGGAATAATTATATAAATTAA
>NZ_HG529423.1 GCF_000499525.1 Faecalimicrobium dakarense
AAATAATTACTTCTTTTTTTTATGTTGAAATATAAATAATTAAATAATGATTTTAGACATTAAAAAAGCACATAAACTTAAAATTTTATGTGACAAATATTGACATAACTACAAAAATATTTACTTTTAGGGATATTTAGGATATAATTTAATAATAGAAATGTATATTTAGGTGATACATTGGATAAAATAATTAATTCGTTAATTAAATAAAGATTTTTATACAAGATATAAATTTACACAGATTACTTATTAACATAAGAATACTACATAACATATTAAAATAAATTACAAAAAAGTTACAAAATATCTTGTGTATTAGTATTTTATCCTAGATAAGACTTCACCTATAAAAATAACACGTAAGATATACACTTATGGTGAATTTTTGGAGGGAAAAATATCATGAAGAGAAAAATATTAGTACCAATGTTTGCGTCAGTTATGGCGTTATCAATGAATACAATTGCAAATGCAGATGAAGTAGAAAATAACCACGTTGAAAATAAAGAAGACAACACAACTAATGTAATAGACTTACCTAATTACGAAGATGTTACATATAAGGTAGCTACAGTTAAAGATGGAGTTGCTGTTAAAATAAGAGAACAAGGATCTGTTCAAAATGTAGCTTACACTGGAGACGAATTCAAGGTTGTAGGAGTTCAAGGTGACTGGGTTAAGGTTAAAGTTGGAGATGGAGAAGGTTGGATAGCAACTAGATTCGTAGATATAAAAGAAGCTCACGGTTACATTACATCAAATAAAGTAAATTTAAGAAAAGAAGCTAATACTGAATCTGAAATAGTGGAAGAGTTAGAAGTTGGAAGCACTATGAAAGTTTTAGAAGATAATGGTAGCTGGATAAAAGTAAAGAAAGGTGAAAATGAAGGATATATAAGATCTTTATATGTTTCTGAAGAAGCACCTGTTATAGAGACTGAAGAAGAAACTACTCAAGAAAATGTTCAAGCTTCAACTGATAATAATACAATTACAAACGAAAATCAAAACTCAAACAGCAATAGCCAAAACTCAAATAAAAACCAAAGTTCAGATAAGAACCAAAATTCAAACAAGAACCAAAGTTCAAACAATAACGGTGGACAAGCTCAAAAGCCGGTTCAAAAACCTGCTCAAAAACCATCACAAGATAATGGTTCTTATAATCCACCAGCATCTGATACTTCATTAGCTCAAGCTGTAGTTAATTTAGCTTATGCTAAAATAGGCTCTCCATATGTTTGGGGTGCAGAAGGTCCTAATAGCTTTGACTGCTCAGGTCTTACTTCATATGTTTACAAGCAAGCAGCTGGTATATCTTTACCAAGATCATCAAGCGCTCAAGCAGGATATGGAAAGACTGTAAGTAAATCAAACTTACAACCAGGAGACTTAGTATTCTTTACTACTAATGGTACAGGAAATGTAAGTCACGTTGGTATATACATAGGTGGAGGAAATATGATACACTCACCTAAACCAGGTCAAAGTGTACACGTTACAAGTATAAACTCTTCTTACTATACATCTAAGTTTGTTACAGCAAAGAGAGTTTTCTAATAAAAATATCACAAGTCGCTTATTTTATTAAGCGGCTTTTTTATATATAATTTTCTTAAATAGAATATATTGACATTAGAGAAAAAAGGTGTTAAGCTACTATCAGAATAAAAAATACTTTTAAATTCAGTCCAGAGAGGCTGAAAAAGGAGGATAAATAATGTTATTACAAGGAAGAAATCTAATCCAACCAGAGGACTTTTCAATACAAGAAATAGACGAAATATTATCATTAGCTCAAAATATAATTGACAATCCGTCAAAATACTCAAACATATGTGAAGGTAAGCTATTGGCTACATTATTCTATGAGCCATCAACAAGAACAAGATTAAGCTTTGAAGCTGCAATGAATAGATTAGGTGGTAGAATTATAGGTTTTTCAGAACCAAATTCATCATCTGTGTCAAAGGGAGAATCTTTAGCAGATACAATAAAGACTGTAGAATGTTACGCAGATGCAATAGTTATGAGACATCCAGTAGCAGGATCAGCAGCTGAAGCAGCAAAATATAGCGAAATACCTTTTATAAATGCAGGGGACGGAGGAAATCAACATCCAACTCAAACACTTACAGATCTACTTACTATAAAATCTCTTAAAGGAAGTTTAGAAAACCATACAATAGGATTATGTGGAGACTTAAAGAATGGAAGAACAGTTCACTCTTTAGTTAAAGCTATGGCTAGATACAAAAATGTAAAATTCGTATTTATATCTCCAGATGAATTAAAAATGCCTGATTATATAAAAGAGGCTATAAAAGGTCATGCATACTATGAAACTAATAACTTAGATGATGTTATAGGAAGCTTAGATGTATTATACATGACAAGAGTTCAAAGAGAGAGATTTGAAAATCAAGATGAATATGAAAAACTAAAAGATTGTTATATATTAAATAAATCAAAAATGAAAAATGCTAGAGAAGATATGCTAGTTATGCATCCATTACCAAGAGTAAACGAAATAGATGTAGATGTAGATTCTGATAAAAGAGCAGTATATTTCAAACAAGCTAAATACGGAATGTTTGTTAGAATGGCTTTAATAATGAAGCTTTTAGGGTTAAGCGTTGAAAGACATATGATAATAGAAAGGGAATGTGTTAATGTATAAAGTTCTTGAAAATAAATATATAGGCGAAGACATGTATTTGATGAAAGTAGCAGGGGAATTTGAAGGCAAAATGGGGCAGTTCTATATGTTAAGAGCATGGGATATGTATCCGCTGCTATCAAGACCAATAAGCATACATGATATAGATGAAAATAGTATAACTTTCTTATACAAAGTATTCGGTGAAGGTACTAAAATATTAAGTAAATTAAAGGAAGATGAAACTATAAAGTTAGAAGGACCTTATGGTAATGGATATGAAAAGGTAGAAGGTAAGGTTGCCTTAGTAGGTGGAGGAATCGGAGTAGCGCCGCTTTACTTAGTAGCTAAAAACATAGAAAACTGTGATGCTTACCTTGGATTTAGAAGTGAAGCAATATTAGAAGAAGAGTATAAATCAGTTTGTAATGAAGTTCATATAGCTACAGGAAATACCTTCGTAACAGACATACTAGATGTTGAAAAGTATGATTATATATTAACTTGTGGACCAACACCTATGATGGAAAAATTAGTTAAGATGGTAGAAGGTACTAACACAAAAATAATGGTATCTTTAGAAAATCATATGGCATGTGGGGTTGGTGCTTGTCTAGTATGTACTTGTAAAACTAAGTTCGGAAATAAGAAAACATGTAAAGATGGCCCTGTATTCTGGGGAGAGGACGTGATATTTAATGGCTAATCTAGGAGTAAGATTCGGAAATGTAGAATTTAAAAATCCATTAATAATGGCATCGGGAACATTCGGATTTGGAAAAGAATACAATGAAATTTATGATATACAAAAATTAGGTGGAATAAGTAGCAAAGGGCTTACTTTAAATAAGAGAGACGGAAATAACGGTATGAGAGTTTGGGAAACTCCATCTGGAATGATGAACAGTGTAGGACTTGAAAATCCTGGGGTTCAAGGATTTATAGACAACGAATTACAATTCTTCAAAGAGCTAGATACAGTAAGAATAGCTAACGTTGGAGGTGGAACTTTAGAAGATTACGTAGAAGGAGTAAAACTTTTAAATGACCAACCAATAGATATGATTGAATTAAACATATCTTGCCCGAATGTCAAAGCTGGAGGAATGGCTTTTGGTATAAAAAATGAAGTTGCAAGAGAAGTAGTAAGAGCAGTGAGAAAAGTTACAACTCTTCCTCTTGTAGTAAAGTTATCGCCAAATGCTGAAGATATAGTTGGTATGGCTAAAGTATGTGAAGAAGAAGGTGCTGATGGAATATCTCTAGTAAACACTTTTAAAGCAATGGCTATAGATATAAATAAAAGAAAGCCAGTATTTGAAAATGTATATGCAGGATTATCAGGACCAGCAATAAAACCTATAGCTCTTAGAATGGTTCATGAAGTTTGTAAAAATGTAAGCATACCAGTAATGGGAATGGGCGGAATAATGACAGCTGAAGATGCCATAGAATTTATAATGGCAGGAGCTACATGTATACAATTAGGAACGGCTAATTTTATAAATCCTAAGATAGGGATTGAGATAATTGAAGGAATAGAAGCTTTTATGAAAAAAGAAGGAATAGAAAGCTTAGATGAAATAAGAGGAATATTATAATTTATTAGTGATTAAAAACAGAAGGATAAAATTTGGGAGGACATAATTATGAGTAAAGTAGATGTAGTTGATATATTAAAGAAAAGTGATGCGTTATTAGAAGGACACTTCTTATTATCTTCAGGAAAACACAGTAACAGATATATACAATGTGCTAAGGTATTAAGATTTCCACAATATGCTGAAGCAGTACTAAGTACAGTAGTAGAGCAAATAAAAGATTTAGATATAGATTTAGTAGTTGGACCTGCAATGGGCGGAGTAATAGTTTCTTATGAATTAGGAAGACAATTAAACAAAGAAACAGTATTCACTGAAAGAAAAGATGGCGTAATGGAACTTAGAAGAGGGTTTGAAGTTAAGCCAGGAGCTAAAATAATAATAGCTGAAGATGTTGTTACAACAGGAAAATCAACAATAGAAACAAAGAAAGCTTTAGAAGCTTTAGGTGGAGAAGTTATAGGTGTTGCTTGTATAGCAAACAGAACTAATGATGATATAGGTATGCCTATATATAGTGCTATAAAGCTTGATATACAAGTTCATGATGCTGATGAATGTCCTTTATGTAAGGAAGGAAATCTTGAATTAGTTAAGCCGGGAAGTAGAGAATTTAAAGAATTAGGAATGTAATTATATATAAAAGAGACCTTAGAATATTCTAAGGTCTTTTTTGCACTATTGCTTATCTAGTTTTGAAGTATACAGTTTAAATTCTTCTAAAAATACTTCTGTAGCCTTAGATATAGTAATATTTTTAGGTAAAATGTAAGAGAAATTATGAGTGTAAGAATCATCTAATTCAATTATAGAAAGTTCTTTATTTTTTACTGCAGGGGCTGCTACAAACCTAGACATAATGGTAATTCCTAACCCATTTCTAACAGCCTCTTTAACAGCATAATTACTTCCTAAAACCATAACACTTTTAGGTACAATCTCATTAGTTCCTAAAAACATATTAAAGAATTCCCTGCATCCAGAGCCATCCTCACGCACTATCCATTTTTTATCCTGTAATTTATCTAAAGAAAAATTATCTTTAACTAAATCTGTATTATATGGGAATGCTAATACCATTTTATCCCTTAATAAATATTCTTGTGAGAAATTAGAGTAAGAAGATATACCTTCTATAAGTCCAATATCAAGTGTTAAATCTTTTAAACTAGAACAAATAGTTGATGTATTTTCAATAAAAATTTCGATATCTATATCTGGGTATTTTTTACAAAATGTAGTTAAAAACTTAGGTAAGATATATTCACCAGTAGTTAAACTAGCACCAATTTTTAGATGACCTTTTATAGAATCAGAAGTATTTAGAACCTCCATAGAAGTAGTATCCAATAGATTAACTATTTCCTTAGCCCTTTTATATAAGGTGTATCCGCTTTCTGTTATAAATATAGATTTTTGTTTAACTGATCTATTTATTAATGTAACTCCGAAAGTATTTTCTAAATTTTTTATATGAGTACTAACGCTGGGTTGGGATAAATTAAGGTGTTCTCCAGCTTTAGTAAAGTTTTTATATTCAACTACAGCAATGAATGTTTTTAATTCTTCAAACAATGATGTTACCTCCTAATTACTAACTATTTAATAAGTATATTATACACCTAATCATAAAAAAAATTAATAATAATTATTTTTTTTATAAATTTTACTTATGATTAATATAATTATATACTAATTGTAAAGAATATATTGAGTCAGAAAGGAGTTATACATCATGTTAAATTATAAAGACATTTTTAAAAGTATTAAAGAGATACTACCAGGATTTATAGTATCTTTAATTATAGGTATAGTAAGTATATTAATTTCAAAATTTGTACCAAAGTTAGGAGCAGCAACAATTTCAATATTTTTAGGTATGTTTGTAGGTAATATATTTTTAGATCAAAAAATATTTCAAAAAGGATATAAGTTCTCAGAAACAGATTTGTTATCATACTCAATAGTCTTATTAGGAGGAACTCTTAGTGTATCAACTTTAATGGAATTAGGATTTAATGGAATATTATTTGTTGTTTTACAAATGTCAGTAACTATAGTTGGTGCATTATATATAGGTAAAAAATTAGGTTTTAGTCAAAATTTTAGATTTCTTATGGCAAGTGGAAATGCAGTATGTGGATCATCTGCAATAGCTGCAACTGCTCCAGTTATTGATGCAGATGACAAGGATAAAGGAATAGCAATAACAATAGTAAATGTGACGGGAATATTTTTAATGTTCTTGCTTCCAATTTTAACTCAAAAACTATACAATCATGAAACAGTACAAACGTCTGCTATGATAGGTGGAACGCTACAATCAGTAGGGCAAGTAGTAGCAAGTGGTGCTATGGTTAATGAAGGTGTAAAAGATTTATCTACAATATTTAAAATAGTTAGAGTTATAATGTTAGTTGGCGTAGTATTCTTATTTGGTCATTTAAAACATAAAACTAATCATGATATATTAGAAGAAGAAATACAAGATACTAAAAAGGGAAAAATAAAAGTACCTTGGTATGTAATAGGATTCTTCATAACTTGTGCTTTATTTTCTACTAATATAATATCTCCACAACTATCAGAAATCTGTAAATCATTAAGTAATAAATTTGAAATAATAGCATTAGCAGCAATAGGATTAAGAGTAAATATAAAAGATTTAATAAAACAAGGTAAATCAGTATCTTTATATGGACTATTTGTTGGAACGCTACAAGTAATAACAGCTATAACTTTAATCGGAATATTATTATAAGAATATCTATATAGATATTCTTTTTTTATAAAGTTTATTATAAATTAAATTTATTGATTATAGATTTATAATTATTTTTACTTATGATAAAAATAAATGTATACTATAAAAGGAAATTATTACATAAAAGAAAGGGTAATATTACTTATGACAAAAGAAAGTAAAATAATGAACAAGGTAAAAGAAATACTACCAGGGTTTATAGTATCCTTATTAATAGCGTTAGTAAGTATGCTGTTTTCAAACATAATACCTAAAATAGGTGCAGCAACTATATCTATATTCTTAGGGATTATAGTAGGAAATTTATTTTTAGGACAAAAAGTATTTCAAAGTGGATATAAATTTTCTGAAAGTAATTTATTATCATACTCAATAGTTTTACTTGGGGGAACTTTAAGTGTATCTAAGTTAATGGAGCTTGGATTAAATGGAATATTATTTGTTATAATACAAATGACTATAACAATAGTTGGAGCGTTATACATAGGTAAAAAATTAGGATTTGATCAAAACTTTAGGTTTCTTATGGCAAGTGGAAATGCAGTATGTGGTTCATCTGCAATAGCTGCAACTGCTCCTGTAATTGATGCAGATGATAAAGATAAAGGAATATCTATAACTGTAGTAAATGTAACGGGAATATTCTTAATGTTTTTATTACCACTTTTATCAGGATACTTGTATAATCATGAAACTATACAAACATCAGCTATGATAGGTGGAACTCTACAATCAGTAGGACAAGTTGTAGCAAGTGGTGCTATGGTAAATGAAGGTGTAAAAGATTTAGCAACGATATTTAAAATAGTAAGGGTTATAATGCTAGTTGCAGTAGTATTTATATTCGGTCATTTAAAAAATAAGAGTGATACTGAGAGAGTTGCAGAAGAAATAGTTGATACAGAAAAAGGAAAGATAAAAATACCTTGGTATGTAATAGGATTTTTTATAACATGTGCTTTATTCTCTTTAAATATTATAACTCCAGAAGTTTCAGCTATATTTAAAAAGATAAGTCATAATTTTGAAATAATAGCATTAGCTGCAATAGGGCTTAAGGTAAATATAAAAGACTTAATAAAGCAAGGTAGGGCAGTATCACTGTATGGTTTATTTGTAGGGACACTTCAAGTGATGTCAGTAATGATTTTAATAAATATATTCTTATAAAAAAAGTTTTAGGAGTGTAGTAAACTACATTCCTAAAA
>NZ_HG529424.1 GCF_000499525.1 Faecalimicrobium dakarense
TAAACTACATTCCTAAAACTTTTTTTATTTCATCACATAATAAATCAAGATGTTCTGGATTTTTTATTAAATCAACTTCATTTATATTTACATATAAAACTGGAGATTGATCATATTCTCCTATCCATCTTTCGTATCTATTGTGAAGATTTTTCCAATATTCTATGTCGACAGACTTTTCCATTTCACGTCCTCTAAGGCTTATTCTATCAACTATAGTATCTATAGAACCATTTAAGTATATCATTAAGTCCGGTCTTCTTAAATAAGGAACCATATCATTGAATAAATCTCTGTAAGTTATATAATCTCTTTTGCTCATTTTTGAGTTATCAAATAAGTTTCTAGCGAATATTTCTACATCTTCATATATACTTCTATCTTGTATATTATTTAACCCGTTACTATCTATTTCTTTTTGTTGCTTAAATCTTTGAGCAAGGAAGTATAGTTGTAAGTGGAATCCCCATTTTTCTTGATCTAAATAAAAATCTTCTAAATATGGATTTCCATCAACTTTTTCGTAGTGAGTTTCAAATCCTAATCTTTCACCAACTAATTTTGTTAAAGTTGACTTTCCCGCACCAACATTTCCTGCTACTGTTATAAATAAGTCTCTGTTTAAAGGCTTATTACACTGGTTTACTAATTTAAACATTACGCTTGTCCTCCTAAGGTCTTTATTGCTTCTTCAACTTTATTTATTATAGAGTTTCTATCCTTATCGTTGTTTAAGAAATCTAAATTTGAGTTATCAACTTCTATTATAAGAGGTTCTTTACCCATAAAGTTATGTTTTATAGATAATGGATCGAAATAATATTTATACTCTAATCTTAGTTCATTTATATAATCTCTAGCCATTTGTCTTTCGAAACTTCTATCTCTCATAGCAATTCTTTTCATTAAAACATCCGTATCTGAATTTAAATATATTATTATATCTGGTTGAGGTAAATCGTTAACGAAAATATTATACATTTGCTTATACCTATGAAACTCCATTTTATCAAGAGTTATTCCTGCAAATATAAGATTTTTTATAATGTGGTAATCACTAACTACGCCTTGAGATTTTTTTAATACATCTTTTTCTATATCACTTAATTGTTTTAATCTATTAAATAGAAAAAATGCTTCTGTTTGTAAAGCATATTCTTTAATATCTGTATAAAATTTTGATAAAAAAGGATTTTCTTCAACTATTTCCCTTAAAAGAGTATAACCAAAATGGTCATTAAGTATAGTTGCAAGTGTAGTTTTACCTACTCCTATAGGACCTTCTATTGCAATAAATATACCTCTACTATTCATTTAAAATCACCCTCTAAAAATAATGTCTTATGTATTTTATCAAAAAAATATTTTAAATTCTACTCTAGACTTTTAAAATTATATTTGTATATACAAAAATAGTTTATTTAATTTACACGAAAATAGGGTAAATTAATAGTATTAACAATTATTACATAGATATAAAGGAGCAAAAATAATGAATGTTTATGAAAAAGATAATTCAGTAATATTAGAGGGAGTAGCAGATTTTGATCCGAAGCATATATTTGAATGTGGGCAATGCTTTAGATGGCACAAAGAAGAAAATGGATCTTATACAGGAGTTGCTAAAGGGAAAGTAATAAATGTATTAAGAGAAAACGATAAAATTTATTTAAATAACACTAATTTAGAGGATTTTAATAACATTTGGTATAATTACTTTGATTTAGGAACAAATTACACAGATATAAAAAATAATTTGAAAAATATGGATGAATATTTAGATAAAGCTTGTGAGTTTGGATGGGGAATAAGAATACTTAGACAAGATGGATGGGAAATGCTTATTTCATTTATTATTTCTTCTAATAATAGAATTCCTATGATACAAAAAGCTATAGAAAATTTATCTAGGAATTTTGGAAAATACATAGGGAACTATAATGGTAAGGATTATTATGCATTCCCAACGCCAGAAGAGTTAAATAAAGCAACACAAGAAGAAATAAGAGCGTGTCAAACTGGTTTTAGAGATAAGTATATAAAAAGCACTACTGAAAGAGTGGTAGAAAATAATGAAAATGTATCTGAATATACAAGCTTAAGCACAGATGAATGTATAAAAGAATTAACTAAGTTTAACGGAGTAGGTCCAAAGGTAGCAGATTGTATAGCATTATTTGGTATGACTAAAATAGATACTTTCCCTGTTGACGTTTGGGTTAAAAGGGTTATGCAAGAATTCTATGTAGAAGAAGACATGAGTTTGCCTAAAATAAGAAAATATGCGATTGATAAATTTAAAGATCTATCTGGATATGCACAACAATATTTATTCTATTATGCAAGGGAGCTTGGAATAGGAAGGTAACTAGAAGAGGGATGAAACATGAGTGTTATAGGTATTTTATTTTTAGGTTATTTGATTATATCATATTTAGCTAGTGCAGCAATTTCAATGGTTATTATACTTGAGAATAGGGACCCTGCTAGAACTGTAACATGGTTATTAATATTTTTACTACTTCCAGGAGTAGGGTTATTAATATATGCAATATTTGGCAGAAATATAAGAAAAATAAAAATATTTAAAACGCAAAAGTTAGCAAATGACATAAAAGAAGAAAAATTATTTGAAAACCTAGAAGAAATACAAGAGCTAGTAAAGTTAGAGCAAGACTCAATAAAGGAAAGAAGTTTATTAGAGGATGAACTAGCGGATTATTCAAAAAAGAGAGTAATAAGTTTACTATTAAATACAGGTATGTTTCCATTTACAACTAACAATAAGATAGATGTTTATATAGATGGAAATCAAAAATTTGAAAATCTTATAAAAGATATTAAATCAGCTAAGGATCATATACATTTAGAGTACTTTATAATAAAAGATAGTGAAATAGGTAGAAAGATAAGGGATTTATTAATAGAGAAGGCTAAAGAAGGGGTAAAAATAAGAATTCTATATGACGATGTTGGATGTTGGAGATTTTGGTTCCATAGAAAGTTTTTCAATGAAATGAAAAAGCACGGAATTGATATAATGCCATTTTTACCAGCTAAGTTTCCTATAATAGGAAGTAAGTTAAATTATAGAAATCATAGAAAAATAGTAGTTATAGACGGAAAAGTAGGATATACAGGTGGTATTAATATTGGTGATGAGTATATAGGTAAAAATAAAAAATTTGGATACTGGAGAGATACTCATATAAGAATAGAAGGAACATCAGTATATTTACTTCAAATGACATTTCTAATAGACTGGTACTATACTACTAAAGAAATTATATTAATAAAAAAATACTTCCCTAAAATGAGCTATTGCGGTGATAGTATGGTTCAGGTAGTAGCAAGTGGACCAGATAGTGATTGGGAAGCTATACACTATGCATATTTTTCTGCAATATGCCAAGCCAAAAAGAATATATATATAGAAACTCCGTACTTTATCCCGGATGAAAGTATACTAAGAGCTCTTAAAAGTGCTGCACTTAGTGGTGTAGATGTAAGAATTATATTCCCAAAAATAGCGGACCATAAAATGGTGAATAGCGCATCATATTCATACTTTTCAGACGTATTAAAATCTGGAGGTAAAGTTTATTTATACACTAAAGGATTTATACACTCTAAGATAGTAATAATAGATGATAAGATATCGTCTACTGGATCTGCTAATATGGATTTAAGAAGTTTTATGCTTAACTTTGAAATAAATGCATTTATATATGATAAGGATGTTATAGAGGTAATGACTAAAGACTTCATTGAAGATATGAAAAATAGTGAAGAACTGGATGAAAGTGATTTTGAGAATAGAAATATAATTATAAAGGCTAAGGAATCAATATCTAGGTTATTTTCGCCTATATTATAAAAATTTTATATGTGATATAAAAAATGGTTGAAACTTAGTGGCAATTAATATACTATAATAATTGTTAGCACTCTATTGTTTAGAGTGATAAAGGATTATTATAGTATTTATTTTTTACTATAATATACATAAGAAAATGATAGTATGGAATTTAAGATTCCTTTAATAATACAAATAAATCACTAGGAGGTAAAGATTATGAAAATAAGACCATTAGCTGATAGAGTAGTTATAAAGAAAATAGAAGCAGAAGAAAAAACTGCAAGTGGAATAGTTTTACCAGGTGCAGCTAAGGAACAACCTCAAATGGCTGAAGTTGTAGAAGTTGGACCAGGTGGTATTGTTGATGGAAAAGAAATAGTTATGGAATTAAAAGTAAATGATAAAGTAATATTTACAAAATATGCAGGTACAGAAGTTAAGATAGAAGGTAAAGAATACACAATATTAAGACAAAGCGACATATTAGCTGTAATAGAATAATTTTATTAGGAGGGGTTAAAATGGCTAAAGAAATTAAATTTGCTCAAGATTCAAGAAAAGCTTTAGAAGCTGGTGTAAATAAATTGGCAGATACAGTAAAAGTTACATTAGGACCTAAAGGAAGAAATGTAATATTAGATAAAAAATTTGGTGCACCTCTAATAACAAATGATGGTGTTACAATAGCTAAAGAAATAGAGTTAGAAGATAGATTTGAAAATATGGGAGCACAATTAGTTAAGGAAGTTGCAACTAAGACTAATGATGTTGCAGGGGATGGAACTACAACTGCTACAGTACTTGCTCAAGCTATAATAAGAGAAGGGCTAAAAAATGTAACAGCTGGTGCTAATCCAGTACTTATAAGAAAAGGGATGCAAAAAGCAGTTGATGTTGCTGTTGCTGAATTAAAATCTCAATCAAGAACTATAGAAACTAAAGAATCTATATCTCAAATAGCTTCTATATCTGCTGGAGATGAAGAAGTAGGTAAGTTAATAGCAGAGGCCATGGAAGTAGTAGGAAGAGATGGAGTTATAACAGTTGAAGAATCAAAAACTATGCATACTGAACTAGAAACAGTTGAAGGAATGCAATTTGATAGAGGATTTGTTTCTGCATACATGGTAACAGATGTAGATAAAATGGAAGCTGTTTTAAATGATCCATATATATTAATAACAGATAAAAAAATATCTAATATACAAGAAATATTACCAGTTCTTGAACAAATAGTTCAACAAGGTAAAAAATTATTAATAATAGCTGAAGATGTAGATGGAGAAGCTTTATCTACATTAGTAGTTAATAAATTAAGAGGAACATTTGAAGTTGTAGCTGTTAAAGCTCCAGGATTCGGAGATAGAAGAAAAGCTATGCTTGAAGATATAGCTACACTTACAGGCGGTAAAGTAATATCTGAAGAATTAGGATATGAATTAAAAGAAGCAGACGTAACTATGTTAGGTAGAGCATCTTCTGTTAAAGTAGGAAAAGAATCTACTACTATAGTTGATGGATACGGTGATAAAGCTGCTATACAAAATAGAGTTAATCAAATAAAGAATCAGGTAGAACAAACTACTTCAGAATTTGATAAAGAAAAGTTAATGGAAAGATTAGCTAAACTTGCTGGTGGAGTTGCTGTTGTAAAGGTTGGTGCTGCTACAGAAGTTGAAATGAAAGAAAAAAAATTAAGAATAGAAGATGCACTTAATGCTACAAGAGCAGGTGTTGAAGAAGGAATGGTAGCTGGTGGAGGTACTGCATATGTAAGTGTTATACCAGCATTAGATAAATTAGTTGAAGAGCTTGATGGTGAAGTAAAAATTGGAGCAAAAATAATAAGAAAATCTTTAGAAGAACCATTAAGACAAATAGCTAAAAATGCAGGTCTTGAAGGAGCTGTAATAATACAAAAAGTTATGAGTGAAGACCCAGAAATAGGATTTGATGCTTTAAACGAAAAATATGTAAATATGATAGAAGCTGGTATAGTTGACCCTACTAAGGTTACTAGAACAGCTCTACAAAATGCTGCGTCAATAGCAGGGGTATTCTTAACTACAGAAGCTGCTGTTGCTGATCTTCCATCAAAAGATGAGCCTATTCCAGGAATGGGTGGCGGTATGCCAGGAATGATGTAATTTAATAATGCATATATTAGAAGGAGTAACTATTGTTACTCCTTTTATAATCCAAAAATTCGCTTCGCTCATGTCGCCAACGACTGCGTCCGTTGCTCAAAATTATAAAATATATCTATTAATCGCAATAGTAATGCTAAAATATGTTAAAATTATTATTATTAAAGTCAATTATAAAGAGGTAAAAATATGGATTTGAGAGAGTTACTTCAAAATGTAAAAAATAATGAGTTAGATATAGACGATGCTTTAGGTAAGCTTAAAGATTTACCATATGAAGATTTAGGATATGCAAATATAGACCACCATAGAGAGATAAGAAATGGATACCCGGAAGTTATATACTGCGAGGGGAAAAGTGATGAACATATACTAGGCATAATAGAAAAAATGAACGAGAAAGGTTCTAATATACTTGGGACTAGATGTAGAAAAGAAACTTTTGAGAAAGTAAAAGTGATTTATAAAAATGCAGAGTATGAAGAGTTATCTAAGATATTAAAAATACAGAATCATGAAATTTTACATAAAGGAAAAGGTAAGATCGTAGTAGTAAGTGGTGGAACTTCGGATATACCAGTTTCCGATGAAGCCTATTATACAGCAAAATTTCTTGGGAATGAAGTGGAAAGAGTTTATGATGTAGGGGTAGCAGGCATACATAGGCTTTTTAATAAAAAGCACATATTAGATGAAGCGAGAGTAGTTATAGCTGTTGCAGGAATGGAAGGTGCCTTACCAAGTGTAGTCGGAGGACTTGTTGATGTTCCTGTTATAGCTGTTCCTACATCTGTAGGTTACGGAGCTAATTTTGGAGGACTATCAGCTCTACTTACTATGCTAAATAGTTGTGCATCAGGCATATCAGTAGTTAATATAGATAATGGTTTCGGTGCTGGATACTTGGCATCTATGATAAACAAATTAAAATAGTTAAGTTCAAGGAGAAAAAAATGGAAGAAAGAATACTTTATTTTGATATAGTAAATGGAATTTCAGGGGATATGACATTAGCAAGTTTATTAAATTTGGGAGTCCCGACAGAGTTATTTTTAGAAGAGTTAAAAAAACTTAGTATATATAATGAATGTGAGTTAAATATAACTTCTAAAAATGAGAGTGGAATAGTAGGAACTAATGTAGAAGTTATAGCGAAGGAAACCAATGCACATAGACATTTAGTAGATATATTTGAGATTATAGATGAAAGTACATTAAATGAAAATGTAAAAAACATGGCTAAGAAGATATTTATGATTATAGGAGAAGCTGAAGCTAAAGTTCATGGAACTACTATAGATAAAGTACATTTTCATGAAGTTGGAGCAATAGATTCAATTATAGATATAGTAGGTACATCCATATTAATAGATTTATTATGTATAGATAAAATATGTTCAACTTCTGTCCCAGTAGGGTCAGGATTTGTAAAATGTGACCACGGAATAATGCCAGTACCAGCACCAGCTACAATGGAAATATTAAAAGAAGTACCAATTAAATTAAATACAGTTAAGGGTGAATGTAGCACTCCAACAGGAGCAGCTATAATAAAAACCTTATGTGATGAGTTTGTAGATATATTAGAATTTGAAGTAAAGCAAATTGGTTATGGAATTGGACATAAAAAATTTGAACTACCAAATATATTAAGAACTGTTATAGGTGTAAAAAAAAACAAGAAGTAATTTATGAAATAAACACGAACATTGACGATATGTCACAAGAAATTTACTCATACCTTTACGATAAAATTTTAGAGGCTGGAGCATTAGATATTTATACAGAAAGTATATATATGAAAAAAAATAGACCAGCAAATAAAATTACTATATTATGTGAAGAAGATGATTTGGAGAAATTTGTAGAAATTTTAATTACAGAAACTAGTACATTTGGAGTAAGATATCATAAATATAATAGAGAGATACTAAAGAGAAAATTTATTAAAATGGACACAATATACGGTGAAATTAATATCAAACTGGGCTATTACAAGGATAAGCTAATTAAGGCAACACCTGAGTATGAAGACTGTAAAAAGATTAGCAAAAACACAGGAATACCATTTCATCAATTGATATATAAAATAAACTGTATTATAAATGAAAAATTTGACGTAAAATTATTGACATAACTTATAAATTTTGATAAATTAGTAGTCACTAAAAGAAATTATATGTTTATAACTAAATAACAATATGTCACTCGTATATACTCGGAAATATGGTCTGAGAGTTTCTACCGAGATACCGTAAATATCTCGACTATGAGTGAAATTATTATAGCAGAATATCTAGATCAAGTAAATTTGTAGGCTGATTGTATATCCCTATAGGTTAGCTATAAGTGCAGATATTTTGGAAACCTGTATAGTAATTTCACTTTTATGAGAATAAGAATAGAAGTTAATATACAGGTTTTTTTGTATCTTAATTTAAGACGAACAAAATAAAAAAATATATATTTAAAATTCGGATAAAATATATAAATAAGAGAAGGGAGAACTACTATGGCAACTATATTAAAAGAAGGTTTAACATTTGATGATGTTTTATTAGTTCCACAAAAATCTGAAGTACTACCTAAGGACGTTAGTATAGAGACTTACTTAACTAAAACGATAAAATTAAATATTCCTCTAATGAGTGCAGGTATGGATACTGTTACAGAATCTAAAATGGCTATATCAATGGCTAGACAAGGTGGTATAGGGATAATACACAAAAATATGTCTATAGAAGAACAAGCACTAGAAGTAGATAAAGTAAAAAGAAGTGAAAGTGGAGTAATAGTAGATCCTTTCTACTTATCAAAAAATCATACTATACAAGATGCTGATGATATAATGGCAAGATATAAAATATCAGGGGTGCCTATAGTAGATGAAGATAATAAATTAATAGGAATAATAACTAATAGAGATATAAAATTTGAAGACGATATGACTAAAAGTATAGAAGATGCTATGACTAAGGAAAACTTAGTTACTGCTAAAGAAGGAGTGGATTTAGCTGAGGCTCAACAAATACTTAAAAAGCATAAAATAGAAAAATTACCTATAGTAGATGATGAAGGTCACTTAAAAGGTTTAATAACTATAAAAGATATAGAAAAGAAAATACAATATCCAAATTCAGCTAAAGACTCTCGTGGAAGATTATTATGTGGAGCAGCAGTAGGGATAAGTGCAGACCTTATAGATAGAGTAGATGCTTTAGTTAAAGCTAATGTTGACGTAATAGTTTTAGATAGTGCACATGGTCACTCTTTTGGTGTAATGGATGCAGTAAGAAGAGTTAAAGAAGCTCATCCACAGCTTCAAGTTATAGCAGGAAATGTAGCTACACCAGAAGCAACAGAAGATTTAATAAAAGCTGGAGCAGACTGTGTAAAAGTTGGTATAGGACCTGGTTCAATATGTACTACAAGAGTTGTAGCAGGGATAGGTGTACCTCAATTAACAGCTGTAATGGATTGTGCAGAAGTTGGTAAGAAATATGGAGTGCCAGTAATAGCTGACGGAGGAATTAAATTCTCTGGAGATATAGTTAAAGCATTAGCAGGTGGAGCATCAGTATGTATGATGGGTTCATTATTTGCAGGAACAGAAGAAAGTCCAGGAGAAACAGTTCTTTATAGAGGTAGATCATACAAGACTTACAGAGGTATGGGTTCAATTGGAGCTATGGAAAAAGGATCTAAGGATAGATACTTCCAAAATGATGCTAAGAAATTAGTTCCAGAAGGTGTTGAAGGAATGGTAGCATATAAAGGAAAAGCGGAAGATATAATATACCAAATGATAGGTGGTATAAGAGCTGGTATGGGATATTGTGGAGCACCTACATTAGAAGATTTAGCAGAAAATGCAGCGTTTGTTAAGATAACAGCAGCATCTTTAAAAGAAAGTCATCCACATGATATAACAATAAGTAAAGAAGCACCAAACTACAGTATGCAAGGGGAGATATAATATGAAGCATGAATTAGTACTTGTTGTTGACTTCGGAGGTCAATATAATCAATTAATAGCAAGAAGAGTTAGGGAAAATAACGTATATTGTGAAATAATACCTTATACTACAGATATAGAAAAAATAAAAGCAATGAATCCTAAAGGTATAATATTTACAGGTGGACCTAACAGTGCTTACTTAGAAAATTCACCAAAAATAGCTAAAGAGATATTTGAAATAGGAGTACCTATACTTGGTATATGCTATGGTATACAAGTAATGTCTCATATACTTGGTGGTAACGTAAGAAAAGGAAACACTAGTGAAAAAGAATACGGGAAAACAGAAATAACTTACAGTGAATCAGCTATATTTGACGGTATATCTACAAATATAGTATGGATGAGTCATACTGATTTAATAGACAAGCTTCCAGAAGGTTTCAAATCAATAGCTCAAACTAAAGATTGTCCAGTTGCAGCTATGGAATGTATAGAAAAGAAATTATATGGAGTACAATTCCATCCAGAAGTTGAGCATTGCCAAGAAGGAGATAAAGTACTTAGAAACTTCTTATACAATGTTTGTGAAGTAAGTGGAGATTGGACTACAGATTCATTTATAAATGATAAGATAAAAGAATTAAAAGAAAGAATCGGAGATAAGAAAGTACTATGTGCTTTAAGTGGTGGGGTTGACTCATCAGTAGCAGCAGTACTTGTTCACAAAGCGATAGGAGATAACTTAACTTGTGTATTCGTTGACCATGGTTTACTTAGAAAAAATGAAGGTAACGATGTAGAAAGAATATTTAGAGATAAGTTTGACATGAACTTAATAAGAGTTAACTGTGAAGATAGATTCTTAGGTAAGTTAAAAGGTGTAACAGAGCCAGAAGCTAAGAGAAAAATAATAGGTGAAGAGTTTATAAGAGTATTTGAAGAAGAATCAAATAAACTTGGAAAAATGGACTTCTTAGTTCAAGGAACTATATATCCAGATGTAGTTGAAAGTGGACATGGAGAAGCTGCAACTATTAAATCTCACCATAATGTTGGTGGAATACCTGAAGATATAGAATTCCAAATAGTAGAACCTTTAAGAGAATTATTTAAAGATGAGGTTAGAAAAATAGGTTTAGAATTAGGTATAGATGAAGACTTAATATTTAGACATCCATTTCCAGGACCAGGACTTGGAATAAGAGTTATAGGTGAAGTAACTAAAGAAAAATGTGATATATTAAGAGAAGCAGACGCTATATACATGGATATATTAAGAGAACATGGATTATATAAAGAAATATGGCAAGCATTCGCTACTTTACCAGATGTAAAAACAGTTGGAGTTATGGGAGATGAAAGAACTTATGCTTACTTAGTAGGTATAAGGGCGGTAACATCTTCTGACGGAATGACTTCAGACTGGTATAAAATGCCTTATGACGTATTAGAAAAAATATCTAATAGAATAGTAAATGAAGTTGATGGAGCAAATAGAGTAGTTTATGATATAACTTCAAAACCACCAGGAACAATAGAGTGGGAATAAAAAAATAAATATAATAATTATAGTATCGAGGTGTAAGATTATTAATCTTTACCTCGATACTATATTTTACAATTAAAATGTATACAATATTCAGAAAACAATGTTAATTAATAGATAAATAGTTAAAAAAGTAAATATATAGAATATAAATTGAAAATATTATGCAATATATAGACATATATGAAATACTTAAGACGCCAGGAGGAAGAATATGAAATTTAAAAAATTATTATCATTAGGAACAGCAGTTGTAGTATCATCGGCTATGTTAGTTGGATGTGGTAACGGAGATTCTAAAAAAGAATCAAGCAAAGCTATAAAAGTAGGTATGGTAACAGATGTTGGAGGTATAAATGATGAATCATTTAACCAATCTGCTTATGAAGGTCTACAAAAAGCTGAAAAAGAATTAGGTATAGAAGTAAAAGTAATAGAATCAAAACAAGCATCTGAATACATAACTAATTTAGAAAGTCTTGCTGATCAAGATATGGATTTAATCATAGGTGTAGGAAACACTATGAAAGACGATATTAAAAAAGAAGCTGAAAACTATCCAGACCAAAGCTTTGCTATAATAGATGAAACATACGATGAAATACCATCAAATGTAACACCAATATTATTTAGAGAAAATGAAGCTACATATTTAGCTGGTCTTATAGCAGGTAAAATGACTAAAACTAATAATATAGGATTTATAGGTGGAATGAAAAATCCAGTTATATCTAGATTTGAATATGGATTTAAAGCTGGTATAAAAGAATCTAATAAAGATGCAGAAGTAAAAGTTCAATATGCTGGTACTTTTGGTGATGCAGCTAAAGGAAAATCAATAGCTAATCAAATGTACAATAGTAATGTAGATATAATACTTCCTGCAGCGGGTGGTACAGGATTAGGTGCTATAGAGTCTGCAAAAGAACAAAATAAATTTGCAATAGGTGTAGATAGAGACCAAAGTAACTTAGCTCCAGAAAATATGCTAACTTCAGCATTAAAGAAAGTTAATGTTGGTGTATATGACACAGTAAAAGAATTAGTTGAAGGTAAATTAAAAGGTGGATCAGAAAAAGTATACGGACTTAAAGAAGATGGAGTTGGCATAGTTGAATCTAAGTTAATACCAAAAGACGTATTAGAATATGTAAATGGTATAAAAGAAAAAATAGTAAAAGGTGAAATAAAAGTACCTGCAAATGAAAAAGAATTTAATGCTACACAAAAATAAATAGTAAAAATGCCTAACAC
>NZ_HG529425.1 GCF_000499525.1 Faecalimicrobium dakarense
GCATTTTTGTTTTTCGATTTAATTAAAATAATTTAATAAATATAATAAATCCTAATTATAGTATAGAAAAATATATTTAATATTAATATTATTACGAACTATTATTTTTAAAAAATATAAAAAGTTTAAAAACTATTGATAAAGTATGAATTATTATATATAATAAGTATGTAAAGTTAAGAATAAAACGAACGATTTATATTATAAAAAATGAATTAGGAGGTACCATATGCAAGTCACACAAACGGCTAACAAAAATGTATTAGATAGAGTATTTAAGTTATCAGAACATAATACAAACGTAAAAACAGAAATTATGGCAGGCATTACGACATTTATGACAATGGCATATATATTAGTTGTTAATGTTAACATACTAGCAGATGCAGGTATGGATAGAGGAGCTGTATTTGCAGCAACAGCAATAGCAGCCTTTATAGGAAGTACTGTAATGGGATTATTAGCAAATTATCCAATAGCATTAGCACCAGGTATGGGACTTAACGCATTCTTTGCTTATACAGTAGTTTTAGGAATGGGATACAGTTGGCAATTTGCACTATGTGCAGTTTTAATAGAAGGAATTATATTTATATTACTTACAATAACAAATGTTAGAGAAAAGATTATAGACTGTATACCATCAGTATTAAAGCATGCTGTTACAGCTGGGATAGGATTATTTATAGCATTTATAGGATTATCAAATGCAGGAATAGTTGTTAACGGAGCAACAATACTTGCTTTAGGAAATTTAAAAGATCCATTAGTTTTATTAACAATAGTAGGATTATTATTAGCAGCAGTTTTAATAGCTAAAAATGTAAAAGGAGCATTCCTTTTAGCGATGATAACAATATCTGCAATAGGTATGGTAGCTGGTTTAGTAGAATTACCTAAGGGAATAGTTTCGGCAGCTCCATCATTAAAGCCAGTATTTTTACAAGCTTTATCAGTACCAGCAGAACAAATATTTAGTTTAGATATGGTTGTAGTAGTATTTACATTCTTATTTGTAGATTTATTTGATACAGTAGGATGTTTAGTAGGAGTAGCTTCAAAAGGAAATATGCTAGATGAGAACGGAAAATTACCAAAAGCAAAGCAAGCTTTATTTGCAGATGCAGTAGCAACTACTTCAGGAGCTTTACTTGGAACTTCAACTGTTACAGCTTATGTAGAAAGTGCAGCAGGTATAGGAGATGGTGGAAGAACTGGATTAACAGCAGTTACAACTGGATTATTATTCTTACTATCATTATTCTTTGCTCCAGTATTTACTGCAATACCAACGCAAGCAACAGCTCCAGTACTTATATTAGTAGGGGTTATGATGGCGAGTTCTCTTAAAGAAATAGATTTTAGTGATTTCACAAATGCTATACCAGCATTCTTAACATTTGCAATGATGCCACTTGCATATAGCATAGCTGATGGTATAATATTTGGAATAATATCATATGTAGTTTTAAAAATAGCAACTAAAAGAGCTAAAGAAATAAATTTATCATTAATAATACTTTC
>NZ_HG529426.1 GCF_000499525.1 Faecalimicrobium dakarense
CTTATAAAATACTAAAAAACAAAAATCCCGAAATTGTAATCTATATAGATTACAGTTTCGGGATTTTTTTATTAAATAATAAAACCAAAGGAATAAATAATGTTTGAGTGCATAAAAAGACCATATTAGTCCATATATATTGACTTTGGATTGGTATTAATATACTTATATAGTTGATATAACCATAAGTATATTAAATTCAATTTGCAATTTAATTATTAAAATTTGTGGTTATAGAGTGAAATTTAGGATTTGGATTAGCAATGTAAATAGAAGGAGGATTTTATTATGGGGATTTTTATAAACATACTATTAATAATGTTAGGGGTTGGCTTTATGATAAGTGGATATAAACTTAAGAAGTATAGAGATTTAAGTATAATTGCCAACAAGTGGATATCGATAGAAAAAATAAAAGATAAAGATGGATATATAAAGTTTCATTCTAAATGGTGTTACTTAGGGGGAGTATTTTCAATATTAATAGGAATAACATCTACGGTAAATAAGTATATTACGCAAATTGATACTATAGTTGGTGTATTAGACTTAGTATATATGATAGGCATATTTATTTTTATGTACCAAAGTCTTGGTAGTATATCAAAATTTCAGAAATAAACTAGGAGTCACCAGTTCTGGTGGCTTTTTTATATATAAGGAAATTATATTTTATCTGATTTGTGGATAAATATAATTTTCAACTACTAAATTTGAGCAACGGACCTGATTTGTAGGTCGTTGGCGAAATGAGCGAAGTGAATTTTTTATATAAAGAAATTACATTTATTATATAGTTAAAAATACGAATAATTAAAACATATACATAAATAATATTTTAAATATGTCGAATGAATTTACTTAAAATTAAAATAAACACTTGAAAATAAATGAATATTATTATAATATTTAAGTATAAAGTTCATATAATTACACGAACATTAATAATTAATGTTCGTAAAATGAATGTAAAGGGGGAATAATAATGAAAGTAGCAGTAGTTATGGGTTCCAAATCGGATTATCCTAAATTAGAGGAAGGAATAAATTTATTAGAAAAATATGGTGTAGAAGTTAAAGTGAGAGCATTATCAGCACATAGAACACCAAAACAACTTACTGAGTTCTTAGAAGAAATAGAAAATTATACAGATGTAATAATAGCAGCTGCAGGTAAAGCAGCACATCTACCGGGAGTAATAGCATCACACACATTAATTCCCGTTATAGGCTTACCAATAAAATCATCTACAATGGATGGTTTAGATTCACTTTTATCAATAGTACAAATGCCAAAAGGTATACCAGTAGCAACAGTAACAATTGACCTAGGTCTTAATGCAGCATTAATGGCACTTCAAATAATGAGTATAAAATATCCAGTTTTAAAAGAAAATTTAAAGTCATATAGAAAAGAAATGGAAGACAAAGTATTAGAAGATGATAAAAATTTAAAATAATTCGCCCACACGTGGCTCAAGGGGGTAATAATGATGTTATTATATGAGGGAAAAGCAAAACAAATATACAGTACAGAAAATGAAAATGAATTTATAGTTTATTACAAAGATGATGCAACAGCATTTAATGGAGAAAAAAAGGCAGAGATATCCTCTAAAGGGATTTTAAATAATAAGATATCTACAATAATATTTGAAATGTTACACAAGGAACAAATAGAAACACACTTCATAAAAAGCTTATCAGAAAGAGAAATGTTAGTAAAGAAAGTCGAAATTTTACCATTAGAAGTAATCGTGAGAAATATAACAGCAGGATCATTTTGTAAGAGAGTAGGAATAGAAGAGGGAATAGTATTAGATGAACCTATATTTGAAATATGCTATAAAAATGATGATTATGGTGACCCTATGCTAAATAATGACCATGCAGTAGCAATGAAATTAGCTACTAGAGAAGAATTACAATTCTTAAGAAATCAAACTCTAAAAATAAATGAATTAATGAAAAAATTTTTCTTAAAGATGAACTTAAAATTAGTAGATTTTAAATTAGAATTTGGAAAAGACAGTGAAGGAAATATAATACTGGCTGATGAAATATCACCAGATACTTGTAGACTTTGGGATGTAGATACAAATGAAAAATTAGATAAAGATAGATTTAGAAGAGATCTTGGGGATCTTGTACAAGGATATGAAGAAGTTCTTGCAAGAATGAGTAATTAGGGGGATCTTTTATGTGCGGAGTTGTAGGTATTTATTCTGATAAAAATATATCTAAAGAATTATATTATTCATTATATTCAATGCAGCATAGAGGACAAGAAAGCTGCGGAATAGCTGTAGTAGATAGAGATAATATTGACTATAAGAAAGGGATGGGATTAGTTGGAGATGTATTCAACGAAGAAGAGCTAAAGAAATTAAAAGGTAACATGGGTATAGGTCATGTTAGATATTCTACAGCTGGTGGAAGTCATATGGCAAACTGCCAACCTTTAGTTGGAAGTTGTAGAAAGAGAAAGCTAGCTTTAGCCCATAATGGAAACTTAGTTAATGCGAATTATTTAAGAGATATGTTAGAAGAAGATGGATATATGTTCCAAGCTAACTCTGACACTGAGGTAATTTTATATATATTAGCTAGATATTACAAAGGTGATATAGTAGAAAGCTTAAAAATTACTATGGATTATATAAAAGGTGCATATTCTCTTGTAATAATGGGAGAAAATGAACTAGTTGCAGTTAGAGATCCTCATGGATTTAGACCTTTAATACTAGGTAAAAAGGGGAATGAATATATATTTGCATCGGAAGATTGTGCAATAGACATACTTGGCGGAGAAGTAATAAGAGACGTTGAACCAGGGGAAATAATAGTTGTTAAAGATGGTAAACTAAAATCTTTCTATTACTCTGAGAACTATAAACCATTAAAAAAGAGTTGTATATTTGAACATATTTACTTCGCTAGAAATGATGCAACTATAGATAAAGTTAATGTATATGATTTTAGAGTTAAATGTGGAGAAATATTAGCAAAGGATGAAAATATAAATGCAGACTTAGTTGTTCCAGTTCCTGATTCAGGGTGGGCAGGTGCAGTAGGTTATTCTAATGCAAGTGGACTTCCAGTTAGCGAAGGTCTAGTTAAAAATAGATATGTTGGAAGAACATTTATAAAGCCTACACAAGAAGAGAGAGAAATAGCTGTAAAAATAAAATTAAATCCTTTAGGTAGTGTTGTTAAAGACAAATCAATAATTTTAATTGATGACTCTATAGTTAGAGGAACTACTTCAAAGCAAATAGTTAAGTCTCTAAGGGATGCAGGGGCAAGTGAGATTCATTTAAGAATTACATCACCTCCAGTAGAGTACTCTTGTTATTATGGAATAGATACACCAAATAGATCTAAGCTAATAGCATCAAATAACAGTGTAGAAGAAATAAGAGAATACATTGGATGTGATAGCTTAAAGTTTTTAGATATAGAAGGAATGATAGATGCTACAGAAAATAAAGCGACTTTCTGTAAAGCTTGTTTCGATGGAGATTATCCAGTTAAGAAAATTGATAAGGAGGAACTACTTTCATGTTAACTTACAAACAATCAGGAGTAGATATAGATGAGGGAAATAGAGCGGTAGATCTTATAAAAGGGAAGATAAAATCTACTTATGATAATAATGTTATAGGAGATTTAGGAAACTTTAGTGGATTATATAGCCTAAAAGATTTTGTAGGGATGAAAGAACCAGTTTTACTTGCATCTACAGATGGGGTTGGAACAAAGTTAAAGTTAGCTCAAATGATGGATAAACATGACACAGTTGGAATAGACTTAGTTGCAATGTGTGTAAATGACTTAATATGCCAAGGTGCAAAGCCATTATTCTTCTTAGATTATATAGCTACTGGAAAATTAGTAGCAGAGCAAGTTGAACAAATAGTTGGTTCAATAGCTGATGGATGTAAAATGTCAGGGTGTGCTTTAATAGGTGGGGAAACTGCTGAAATGCCTGGAATGTATAGTAATGATGAATATGATTTAGCAGGTTTTTCTGTAGGTATAGCTGATAAAGAAAAAGTAGTATCAGGTCAAAATATTGAAAATGGAGATGTATTAATTGGAATATCATCAAGTGGAGTTCATAGTAATGGATTTTCATTCATTAGAAAAATATTCTTAGATACATATAATTATAAATTAGATCAATATATAGAAGAGTTAGGAATGACTTTAGGAGAATCACTTTTAACTCCTACTAAGATATACGTTAAGTTAGTATTAGAATTACTTAAAAAATATGATATAAAAGCAATAGCTCATATAACTGGTGGTGGAGTTATAGAAAACATACCAAGAGTAATGCCAAAAGGATTAGGAATAGACATAAATAAAAATTCTTGGGAAAAGCCAGCAATATTTAAAATGATAGAAGATTTTAATGCAATAGATGAAAAAGAACTTCACAAGAGTTTCAATATGGGAATTGGATTAGTTTTAGTAGTGGATAAAGAAAAAGCTGATGAAGTTTTAGACTTTATAAACAACAGAGATACTAAATGTGAAGTTGAATTAGATGAAAAGTATAGTGAATTACTAAAAGATAAAGCTTATGTAATCGGTGAAGTAGTAGATACTCATGATGGAGTAAACTTATGTTAAAAATTGGAGTCTTAGTATCTGGTGGAGGAACAAATCTACAAGCTATTATAGATGAAGAAAAGCTAGGTAACATAAATGGGAATATTAAAGTAGTTATTTCTAATAAAGAAGAAGCCTATGGACTTGAAAGAGCTAGACATAATAATATAGAAGCTATTTATGAAACAAATGAAGATAAAGTTATAGAGATTTTAAAATCTCATGATATAGATTTAATAGTACTTGCAGGATATTTAAAAATAATTAGTCCGAAATTTGTTGACGAATTTAGAAATAAAATAATAAATATCCATCCATCATTAATCCCTTCTTTTTGTGGAGAAGGGTATTATGGTCAAAGGGTTCATCAAGGGGTACTTGACTATGGGGCTAAGGTAACTGGTGCTACTGTTCATTTTGTAGATAAGGGAGCAGATACTGGAGCGATAATAATGCAAGAGTCAATAAAAGTTAATGACGATGATGATTGTGTATCTTTATCTAAAAGAGTATTAGAAGTAGAACATAAAATTTTAAAGAAAAGTATAAAGTTGTTCTGTGAAAATAAATTAAGTATACAGGGTAGGAGAGTGTTTATAAATGACTAAAAGAGCATTAATAAGTGTGACAGATAAAAGTGGAGTAGTTGAATTTGCTAGAGAACTAAATAACCTAGGATACGAAGTTATATCTACAGGAAATACATTTAAAACATTAAAAGAAAATGGGATAAATGCAATAACAATAGATGAAGTTACTAAATTCCCAGAAATGCTAGACGGAAGAGTTAAGACATTAAACCCATATATACATGGAGGTATACTTTACAAAAGAGATAATAAAAGCCATGTTGATACAGTATATGAACATAAAATAGAATCTATAGATTTGGTAGTAGTTAATTTATATGACTTTGAAGGTACTTTAAAAGCAGGGAAAAGTCATGAAGAAATGATAGAAAATATAGATATTGGTGGACCATCTATGATACGTTCTGCTGCTAAGAATTATAAAGATGTTACTGTAATAGTAGATGTAGCAGACTACGACATGATAATAGAAAAGTTAAAAAGTAATGATTTAACTTTAGAAGATAGAAAGAAATTATCTTATAAGGCTTTCTCAACAACAGCAAGATATGATGCTCTTATATCAACTTATTTTGCAGGGGAAGTAGGAGATAGCTATCCAGAAATACTTAATTTAACTTTCCAAAAAGAACAAACTTTAAGATATGGTGAAAATCCACACCAAAAAGGTGTACTATATAGCCAACCTAATGCTAAAAATCCAATATTAAATTATGAGCAATTAAATGGAAAAGAACTTTCCTTCAATAACCTAAATGACTTACACGGATGTTTAGAAGTAATGAGAGAATTTAAGAATAACACAGAAGTAGTATCAGTAGCTATAAAACACACTAATCCATGTGGAGTAGGGTTAGGAAGAGATGCATATGATGCATATACAAAGTGCTATGAATCAGATACGGTTTCAATATTTGGTGGAATAGTAGGTATAACATCAACGGTAGGTGTAGAAACTGCAAAGAAATTAAATGAAATATTCTTAGAAATAGTAGTAGCTTATGATTATACTAAAGAAGCTTTAGAAATATTAAAGCAAAAGAAAAATTTAAGAGTATTAAAATTAGCTAAGATAGAAGATAGTTTACAACCATATGATATGAAATACTTAGATGGAAAATTATTAGTTCAAGATAAAAATAATTCATTAGTAGAAAAATATGAAACAGTAACTAAAGTAGAACCAACTAAAGAACAATTAGAAGATATGGAATTTGGAATGAAAGTAGTTAAAAATATGAAATCAAATGCTATAGCTATAGTAAAAAATGGTCAGACTTTAGCGTTAGGATGCGGTCAAACATCTAGAATATGGGCTTTAAAAAATGCTCTTGAAAATAACAAGGAAAAAGACTTTAAAGGTGCAACTTTAGCATCTGATGCATTTTTCCCATTTGATGATTGTGTAACTTTAGCCAATGAATATGGCATAGTATCTGTTGTTCAACCAGGTGGATCTATGAATGATAAGGATTCGATAAAAGCTTGTGACAAATATGAAATGACTATGGTGTTTACAGGAACAAGACACTTTAAGCACTAGGGGGGAAAATATGAAAGTATTAATAATCGGTGGTGGTGGTAGAGAACATGCCATCGCTTGGAAGTTAAGTAATGAAGATAATGTGAAAAAAAATATACTGTGCACCAGGTAATGCGGGAATATCTGAAGTTGCAGAGTGTTTAAATATAAATGATAGCGATATAGAAAAACTATTAAAATTTGCTAAAGAAAATAAAATAGATTTAACTATAGTTGGACCAGAAGTACCTTTAGTTAAAGGAATTGTAGATAAATTTGAGAAAGAGGGTCTTAAAATATTTGGACCTAATAAAGAATGTGCACAGCTTGAGGGAAGTAAGGCATTTTCGAAAGAGTTTATGATAAGACATAATATACCAACAGCAAAATATAAAGAGTATACAAATATAGATGAAGCGATAAATGAAATAGATAGTTTTGGATACCCTGTTGTTATAAAGGCTGATGGTTTAGCAGCGGGAAAAGGTGTTGTAATACCACAAAATAGAGAAGAAGCAATTTCTACATTAAAAGAGATAATGAGTGATAAGAAGTTTGGAGATGCTGGAGATAAAATAGTTGTAGAAGAATTTCTAGAAGGAATAGAAACTTCAATACTTGCGTTTGTAGATAATGATACTATAGTTCCTATGGTAAGTGCAAAAGACCATAAGAAAGTATACAACAATGAACAAGGTCCAAATACTGGTGGAATGGGAACATTCTCTCCTAGTGAAATTTATAATGAAGAATTATCTAAAGAAGTGGATGAAATTTTATATAAAACATTAGAAGGATTCAAAAAAGATGATCTAAATTATAAAGGAATACTATTTGTTGGATTTATGATAACAAAAGATGGAGCTAAAGTCCTTGAATATAATGTAAGATTTGGAGATCCTGAGACACAGTCTGTTTTATTTAGACTAGAAACGGATTTGCATAAAATAATGGAAGCTATAATAGATAACAAATTAAAAGATATATCTATAAATTATATAGATGAAGAAGCAGTTTGTGTAATGCTTACATCTGGAGGATACCCTGATAATTATGAAAAAGGAAAAGTAATTAAAGGTCTTGAGAATTTAGATAAAGACATAGTAGTTTTCCATAGTGGAACAAAGATAGTAGATAATAGCGTAGTAACTAATGGTGGTAGGGTAATCGGTATAACAGCTAAAGCTAAAAGTGTTGAAGATGCAGCTAAAAAAGTATATGAGAACATTAAAAAGATAAATTTTGAAGGTATGCATTTTAGAACAGATATAGGAATGATTAATCAATAGTAGTAAAATTAATTTTTCTAAAAGGGAGAACTGATATGTTAAAAGCTATAAGTTTAGAGTCAGATGTTAAAAGAGTATTAGTAGAAAAAAGAAAGGGATTTGACCTTGAAGCTAGAGCTTTAAAAAAAGATTTAATTCAAAGTTTGCATATAGATAGTATAGATAATATAAGAATTTTAAATAGATATGATATAGAAGGTATAGATGATAGTGTATATGAAAATGCATGTAATACAATATTTTCAGAGCCGAACCTAGATGTAGTTTATCATGAAACAATAGATATAGATAAAAGCGAAAGAGTATTTTCAATAGAATATTTACCTGGCCAGTATGACCAAAGAGGGGATTGGGCAGCTCAATGTATTCAAATAGTAAATCAAGGTATAAGACCTATAATAAACACAGCTAAGGTGTATATATTAAGTGGTAATATAACTGATGAACAATTTGAGGATATAAAAAAATACTGTATAAACCCAGTAGACAGCAGAGAAGCATCTTTAGAAAAACCGAAAACTTTAAAAATGGAAACAGAAATACCTACAGAAGTTGAAGTTTTAGATGAATTTATAGATTTAACTAAGGATGGCCTTGAAAGCTTTTTAAGTAATCAAGGACTTGCTATGACATTAGGAGATTTAAATCATGTACAAGGATATTTTAAAAATATAGAAAAAAGAAATCCAACTATAACAGAAATAAAAGTATTAGACACATATTGGTCAGATCATTGTAGACACACAACTTTTATGACTCAAATAGAGGATGTTAAAATAGAATCTGGAAAATATACAGATATAATTAGGGACACATATGAAATGTACCTTAATTCTAGAAAAAATGTATATGGAGATAGACAAAAAGATATATGCTTAATGGATATAGCAACTATAGCAATGAAAGAGTTAAGAAAAGAAGGAAAGCTAGAGGATTTAGATGTAAGTGAAGAAATAAATGCTTGTAGTATAAATGTTGATGTTGAAATAGATGGAAAGATAGAAAAATACTTAGTAATGTTTAAAAATGAGACACATAACCACCCAACAGAAATAGAGCCATTTGGAGGGGCTGCAACTTGTTTAGGTGGAGCTATAAGAGACCCGTTATCAGGGAGAAGTTATGTATACCAAGCTATGAGGGTAACTGGAAGTGCAGACCCAAGAACTACATTAGAAAATACACTACCAGGTAAGCTTATGCAAAGAAAAATAACTACTGAAGCGGCTAATGGATATAGTTCATATGGTAACCAAATAGGTTTAGCTACAGGCCAAGTCTCAGAAGTTTATGATGAAGATTTTGTTGCAAAGAGAATGGAAATAGGAGCAGTAATTGCAGCAGCACCTAAAGAAAATGTAATAAGAGAAATTCCTCAAAATGGAGATATAGTAGTTTTGCTTGGTGGTAAAACAGGAAGAGACGGTTGTGGAGGTGCTACAGGTTCTTCGAAAGAACACAGTGAAGAATCTATACTTACTTGTAGTGCTGAAGTACAAAAAGGGGATGCTCCTAATGAAAGAAAGATACAAAGATTCTTTAGAAATAAAGAAGTAGCACAAATGATAAAAAGATGTAATGACTTTGGAGCAGGTGGAGTATGTGTTGCTATAGGTGAAGTTGCAGACAGCCTAGATATTAACCTAAACTTAGTCCCTAAAAAGTATGAGGGCCTTGATGGAACGGAAATAGCAATATCTGAATCTCAAGAGCGTATGGCTGTAGTTATTACTAAAGAAAATAAGGAAAGATTTATAAATTTAGCTAAGGAAGAAAACCTAGAAGCTACTCATGTAGCTACAGTAACGGATAGTGGATATATGAGAATGTTTTGGAATGATGAAGCTATTGTAAATATAAAAAGAGAATTCCTAGAAACTAATGGAGTTAAACAAACTACAAAAATTCATGTAGATAAAATTGATGAAAATAATACGTACTTTAAGTCTAATGAAAAAAATAATGAATTTAAAGAAGTAGCAATAGATTTAGAAGTGAGTATTAAAGATAAATTTATAAATGTATTATCAGATTTAAATATTTGTTCTCAAAAAGGGCTGGTAGAAAAGTTTGATAGTAGTATAGGAGCAGGTACAGTTCTTATGCCATTTGGAGGAAAGTATCAAGCAACTCCATCTCAAGGAATGGTTGCTAAAATACCAGTTCTTAATGGTGAAACAAATACTTCTACTATAATGACATATGGATATAATCCGAAGATAGGTAAATGGAGTCCATTCCACGGTGCTTTATATGCAGTGGTTGAATCTGTGTGTAAAGTTGTGGCTATTGGGGGTAATTATAAAAATATAAGACTTACATTACAGGAATATTTTGAAAAGCTTGGGGATAATCCAAGTAAATGGGGTAAACCATTTGCAGCTCTTTTAGGTGCTTATTATGCTCAAAATAAGCTTGAAATACCTGCAATAGGCGGAAAAGATAGTATGTCTGGTACATTTAAAGATATAGATGTACCACCAACGTTAGTATCATTTGCTGTGGATACTGTGGATGCAAAACATGTAGTTTCACCAGAGTTCAAGAAATCTGACTCAAAAGTTGTTATGTTATGCACAGATAGATTAGAAAATGATGTTATTAACTTTGATAAATTAAAGAAAAATTTATCAAAAGTGAATGAACTTATACACAAAAAACAGGTATTATCAACATATGCACTAGGATACGGTGGAATATGTGAAGCAATAAGTAAGATGGCATTTGGTAATAAAATAGGATTTATATTTGAGAATATAGATAATCTATTTAATCCAGGCTATGGAAATATAGTTTTAGAATTAGCAGATAATGATTTAAGTATATTAGATGGATATGATTATATTATTCTTGGAACAACAAGTGATAATGAATCAATAGTTGTAAATGATGAGAATATAAGCTTAAATGAACTATATAAAGCACATTGTAGTACTCTTGAATCAATATTTACAACTAAAGCAGAGCCGATAAAGGAAAAAATTGAAACTATAAATTATGTATCAAAAAGTAAATCTAGAAAATCATCTATAAGTATAGTTAAACCGAGGGTATTTATACCGACATTCCCTGGAACAAACTGTGAATATGATTTATCTAAGGCTTTTGAAAAAGCAGGAGCCGAAAGTAATATAAGAGTATTTAAAAATCTAAGTGAAAATGATATAAATGAATCTATCGATTCAATAGTTAAAGAAATTAAAAATTCACAAATAATAATGTTACCTGGAGGATTTAGCGCAGGGGATGAACCAGATGGTTCAGGTAAATTTATAGCAACTGTATTTAGAAACCCTAAGGTAGCTGAAGCTGTAAGTGAATTTTTAAATACTAAAGATGGACTTATGTTAGGTATATGTAATGGATTCCAAGCACTTATAAAACTTGGATTGCTACCATATGGTGAAATAAGAGAAATCGATGAAAATTCACCAACTCTTACTTATAACAATATAGGTAGACATCAATCTAAAATTGTTAGAACTAAAATATCATCTAATAAATCTCCGTGGCTAGCTAATACTGAAGTAGGAGATATTCACAATATAGCTATATCTCATGGAGAAGGTAAATTTGTAGCCAATGAAGAAGTTATGAGAAAATTAATTGATAATGGCCAAATAGCAACTCAATATGTTGACTTCAACGATAAAGCAACATATGATATAAAATTTAATCCAAATGGTTCATTCTATGGAGTAGAAGGTATCACAAGCTTAGATGGTAGAATATTTGGTAAGATGGGCCACTCTGAGAGAATCGGAGAAAATGTAATGAAGAATATTATTGGTGAAAAGGACCAAAAGATATTTGAGGCAGGAGTTAAATACTTTAAATAATAAATAAAAAGGCTGAGCTATATTTATAGTGAAGCCTTTTTTTATTATCAGATATTTTTTAGAATGTATAAAAAATTTAAAAGCTCTATGTATAGAATAAATTTTATAATTTAATCAAAGTATAAATATTATAAAATATTTTATAATATTTATACTTTGATATTTCCTAATACAGCCAGTCAAAAAGTTAATTAGAGAATTAAATTTTCAATTAAAAAGGAGTTATCAGAATGAGTGAAATAAGAAAACAAAATAGAGAAAATAAATTTATATTTGGGTGGCTAGTAGTTATTGGATGTATGATTATACAGGCAATACCTTTTGGCGTAGCATCTAATATACATCCTCAATTTATAAGTTATGTAGTAGAAGGTGAAGGGTTCAGCCTTGCACAATTTTCTTTAATGTTTACAATAGGCACTATCGCATCTTCTGTAGCATCACCTTTAATAGGGAGAGGGTTTGCTAAATATCCAGCTAAATTCCTATTTTTAATAGGGTCTATATTTTCTGGTGGAGGAATATTATTATTGTCACTATCTCATGAACTATGGATGTTTTACTTAGGATATTCAATAGCTCAAATTGGTACAGTCGCTATATCATCTATAGGAATACCTCTTTTAATAACGGCATGGTTTGATGATGATACAAAAGGTCAAGCTATGGGACTAGCATTTGCAGGTGGATCTATAGGAAATATATTTCTACAACAAGCTGTAGTTCGTATATTATTTAATTATGGATATGGTAAGGCTTATCTATGGTTTTCAATACTATCTTTAATAGTAGGAATAGTAACATCTTTATTATTAATAAGAATGCCTAAAGATGAAAGTGAGACCATAAAAAATAAAGCAAGTAAGTCTAAAATGAAAGAAAAAGTGCCTATTTCTGTGGACTGGGGATATACATTTGGTGAAGTTAAAGGTATGGCATCATATTGGATTTATGCAGTAGGATTTATATTTATAGGTATATATGTATCAGCATTAGCTGTTCAGTACCCAGCATACTTAAGATTTATAGGCTTTGAGCCATTTTCTTTAGCTATGGTAGGATCACTATTTGCACTTGCTTCTTTATTAGGAAATATTATAGGTGGTATACTATTTGATAAAATTGGAATGATTAAAACTATGATTATAGGATTTATATTGGCATCTTTAGCATGTATATGTCTAATATTTTCACCTCAAGCGCCAATACTAGCGTATGTTTTTGCTATAAGTAAAGGACTTTCAGTATTTGCTTATATGATAGCACCATCTTATTTAGCAGGTTCTCTATTTGGAAAAAAAGACTTTGGGACAATATTAGCTGTAAGTAATATATTTTTTGCCCTAGGTTTTGCTTGTGGCTCAACTTTATTTGGTATAATTGTTGATAGTATGGGATATCTAATTGCATGGCCATCTATGCTAATATCCATAATAATAGGATATATAATGGTGTTATCGGTAATAGGAAAAATGTCTGAAACAAATAGAGAAAGAATATCAAGATTGCAAAATTAGATAAAAAATACATTCTATTCTTAACAGGATGCATTTTAACTTTTATAAATTAAAGGAGCTGTCTCATATTTTGAGATAGCTCCTTTAATTACTTAAACTAATTTAAAATCTATATGCAAACATTCATCTTTAATTCCATCTATTTGTACATCTGTAATTGTGCAGTTATATACATCACCACTTAAATTTAATTCAATAGAACCTTTATGATTATTAGACTCAACTAATCTTTTAAAATCTGTTTTATATACTTCTATAGGAATACTTTTATCTAATTTAGAACTATAAATTACAGCTGGAATGTAACCCCTAGCTCTTACAAATCTAGTTTTTTCATTTAAATCTCTACTTGATACGTTTAACATTTTTATCCCCCTTGGTAAATTATTATTATAAAATTTGTTTCCTTTAATAAATGATATTAAACAAATATTAAATTTATTCGTCGAATTAAAAATATTATATAAATTTTAAAAATTAGAATATATGCATCAAAAATAAGAAAAATAAAATTAAATAATTTAGCATATATTAGGGGGAAAATATGTGTATGATAAAGAAGATTTAAGTTATATGAAAGAAGTTTTTATAAGAAATATAAAATAGATTATATAAAAACTAGTATATTAATATAAAAGTAGAATTGTAATATAGTCAAAATAAGTAAGACTTAGCTATAGAAATAATAAATTTCATATTTTATAATAATAGTATTACTCAAAGGATATGGGGATGTATATAAATGATAAATGAAATTGCTAGATTTGCTTTAGATAATATGCCATTTACAATATGGATTAAGGATTTAGATAAAAATTTTATTTTCATCAATAAAGCTTTCAAAAATTTATATAATCTAGAAGTAGATGATTATAAAAGTATAAAGAAGGAAGTATGTGACAAATGTAATGTAAAATCAATATGCGATCAAAAGATAAACGATGTTTTAGAGAGCGGAGAAACATCGAAATTCGATGTAAAAGTTGGGGATATAGAAAATCAGTGTTACATAAGTCCTTACTTTGATGAAAATAATAAATTAATGGGTATATTTGGTGTATTAGTAGATATTACAAAAGTTAAATCTAAACAAAAACAGCTAGAAGAAAGGGAAAATATACTACGTACTATAATAGATACATTGCCAAATTATATTTTCTATAAAGATAAAGATTCCAGATATGTAGGATATAATAAAAAATGGTCAGATCATTATAAAAAATTAGGTATAGACAGTATGATAGGTAAAAATGATTTTGAAGTAGATTCTATTTCAGATAGTTTAGCGTTTAAATATAGGAAACAAGATTTAGAAGTTATGGAATCTAAAAAAATGATAAGGGAAGTACGTGGAATCACCACACAAGAAGGTGAAAATCGTATTGAGGAAACTATAAAAGTACCTGTGGTTAACGAGGATGGAGAAGTTTGGGGAATAGTAGCTTTATCTACAGATGTTACAGAGACGATAGAATTAAAAGAAAAGTTAATGAAGTTAAGTTATACAGATAGCTTGACAGGGGTTTATAATAGAGCTTGTTTTGAAGAAAAAAAAGAGGCATTAAATAGTTCAAAACATCTTCCTATTGGAGTTATAATGGGGGATGTAAATGGGTTAAAATTCGTTAATGATACCTTTGGTCATTTAGAAGGGGATAAATTATTAAAAAATATGACTAATATTTTAAGAAAAGTAACTTGTAAAAATGATTTTATATTCAGGTGGGGTGGAGATGAATTTATTATACTTATGCCAAATTGTGATGAAGATAAATGTGAACAAGTTATCAAAAATATAATAGATGGATGCAAAAAAGTTGATTTTGAATTGATTGAAATGAGTATATCTTTAGGTTCATCAATTAAACATTCTTTAGAAGCAAGTATATATGATAACTTGAAAGAAGCTGAAGAAAAGCTATATAGACAAAAATTTCTTCAAGAAAGAAGCATAAGAAGTTCTATAATTTTTTCTTTAAATCAATCCTTAAACGAAAAGAATGTAGAGACAGAACAGCATACAAAGAGGTTAGTTGATTATGCATGCCAGATAGGTAAGAGACTAGGATTTAATACATCTCAGTTAGATGAGTTAGCATTAGTTACAAGTCTTCATGATATTGGGAAGATAGGAATTAGTGAAGAGATATTATTAAAACCTGAAAAATTAACTAAAGAAGAGTATGATATTATAAAAACTCATACTGAAAAAGGGTATAGAATACTACAAGCATCGGGAGAATTATCTCATGTATCTAAAGGGGTATTAGCTCATCATGAAAGATATGATGGATTGGGATATCCTTTAGGACTAAGTAAGGAAGAAATACCTATTACATCTAGAATAGTAAATATAGTAGATTCTTATGATGCAATGATTAGCGACAGAGGTTATAATACTGTAAAAACTAAATCAGAGGCGATAGAAGAAATAAAAAGGTGTAGTGGTACACAGTTTGATCCTAATATAGCTAAAATATTTATAGAGATATTAGAGAATGAAGAAGGATAAAAAAACTTAGATTTATTTTAACATTGAACCTCTTAAAGTATATACAGGTAAAGGTCTTGAACGATATTACTTTAAGGGGGATTTTTATGCAAAAAATAAAGTGGGAAGCATTATATATAATCAGTTTAAGGGAGAATAACATATGTTAATATATTTAAGTTTAATAGATTGTGAAGAGGATATTTCAAAATTTGAATTATTATATAATACATACAGACAGACAATGTTTTATGTTGCTAATGATATTTTAAAAGATAATCATCTAGCAGAAGATGCTGTACATACGGCATTTTTAAGGATTATTGATAATTTTAATAAAATTAATGATGTAAAAAGTCACAAAACTAAGGGTTTAATCGTTATTATAGTAAAGAATATTTCTATTGATATATATAGAAAAAATAAAAGAGAGAGAGAAAAATTAGATATACTTGAAAATGAAATATCAATTAATAGTAATGAACATACCGAATTAAGCGAACTTAGTGAATTAGAAATAGCAATTTCTAAATTACCTGAAAAGTATCGTCAAGTCATATTATTAAAGTTTAGTCACCATTTTTCCGATAATGAAATAGGAAATATTCTTAAAATAAAACCTGATAATGTAAGAAAAAGAATATCTAGGGGAAAGGAAAAATTAAAAAGTATTTTAAAAGAAATGCAGGTGTATAATATTGAGTAAATTTGAAATTACAGATGAAATACTTTATAGAAGTTGTGAAAATGTTGAAAATCACTTGTTGGATCAATTACCTAATGAAGATGAGTTAAACTATAATTTTTCTAATAAATTTGAGCGTAAAATGGAAAAGTTGATTAAACATGAAAATCAAAATCCAATGGTTAATAAAATATATAAATATTCAAAAAACGTAGTAGCAATACTAGTTGTTACTATTATAGGATTATTTACATTAACAATGAGTGTAGAAGCATTAAGAGATCAATTATTTGATGTTATAAAAGAAGTATATGATAAATTTACATCATATGTATTTTCAACTACTGTGGATATTGATGAAAGTAGTTTTGAAATAAAATTACCGGGCTATTTGCCTGATGGATTTGACGAGATTGAAAGACTAGAAGGGTCTAATGAAGTAATAGTAATTTATAAAAATAATGATGGAAGAGAAATTACTTATCACTATTATAAAATAATTGATGGACAGACTTCTACTGATACAGAAGGGGCAGAGATAGACAAAGTTTTAGTGAATAACTTAGATGCTAATTATATTGAAAAAGGAAACACAAAAAAATTGACTTGGCATGATGATAGATATTTTTATGGATTAAGTATGTCTTCAATACAAGACTCAAATAAAAATGTTAACAAAAAAGAACTTATAAGCATAGCCGAAAGTATTAAATAAAAAATAATAAAAAATTATAAAAAAATGTCACAAAATCATATTTTATATCGTTATATAAGTATAATGATATTAGGAGGGGATTTTTATGCATTTAAAAAAATTAGTTTGTTTTGGTTTAATGCTTTCTTTATTAACATTAAACGTGGGAGTGACAAAAGCTTATGCTTCTGAAATTAAAGAAGGGAGTATAGAATCTCATGATGCTAGATTCAAATATATAGATACGGCTACTTCTAGATTATCTATATCAAATGGGGTTGCAAATGTAGCTTCAAGTGTACTAGGGCAAAGTATGGTAACTAAGACAGAGGTAACAGCTAGATTACAAAAATATGCAGATGGAAGATGGCAAACTATTCAGGCTTGGACGGTTTCTTCAGGTAGTAAAAACTGCCTATTATCCAAAACATATTCTGTGAGTAAGGGATATTCATATAGAGTAGATACAACAGTTACAGCATATATGAATAGCTCATCAGAGAGACATGATTTAGTAAGTAGTGTAGTTAAATATTAGATTGTAATAAAAATATTGCATCATTTTCTATCATAATGACGAAATTGAATTCACTTTAATAAGGATTTTTATATTAAGATTAATTTAATATAAAATAACTTAAAGGACCTTAGGAATATAAAATTTACAAATTATATATACTTTTAATAGGATTAATATAATCAACATTTGGAGGATATGTAATGAGAATGCATGTGAGAAAAAAAGGATATAGAAAGGGAACTGATAGCAGTATTCCTAATGTATTTGCTTTTACATTTATTAGAAATTTTCTGACAGACAAACAGTACGAAGATATGAGACGAGAATACTTCATTAATAACCTAAATAGTAAACAGGTAAGCCAAGCTATGCAAGATATAAAGTGGTTATTTAAAGAGTATAAAGGGCTAGATGTTGTAACAATAGAGAATACAGACGGAGATATAAATAAAATTATATTATAGCTGAAAAGCACTTTTACAATATAAAATGTAAAAGTGCTTTTTTTATGTATTTTGGTAAACTTAAATTAATATTTAGGTTGACTAAAGTTTATTTTAAAAGTAAACTGAAGTTATAAAAGCATATGAAAATAGGAGAGTAGGAAATGATAAAAAAAATAGTTGAAGATATAAAAAATGGATACATAATAAACAAAGATGAGGCTATGGAATTATTGAAATACGACCTAGGCATACTAGCAAAATATGCAAATGAGATAAGAACACATTTTTTAGGAAATAAGTTTGATTTATGCTGTATAGTTAATGGAAAGAGTGGAAAGTGTAGCGAAGATTGTAAATTCTGTGCTCAGTCAGCTTATCATGAAACTAACATAGATGTTTATCCTTTATTAACTAAAGAAGAATTTATAAAAGATGCAAAGTATAATCATGATAAAGAAGTTAAAAGGTACTCAATAGTAACATCAGGAAAAAGACTAAGCAAAAATGAAGTAGATGTAGTTTGTAAATCTTATGAAGCAATAAAAAATGAAGTGGGTATAAGAACATGCGCATCACATGGTTTATTAGATGAAGAAGACATGATAAAACTTAAAAATGTTGGGGTAGAAAGATATCATAATAATTTAGAAACTTCAAGAAGCCACTTCAAAAAAATATGCAGTACTCATACATATGATGAAAAAATAGAAACTATAAAATCAGCTCAAAAGGCAGGTATTGAAGTCTGTAGTGGTGGAATCATAGGTCTTGGAGAATCTGAGGAAGATAGAATAGATATGGCCTTTGATTTAAGGGAATTAAACATAAAATCAATACCACTAAATATGCTAAATTTTGTAGAAGGTACTAAAATAGGAGATGCTAAAAAAGTAAGTGAAGAAGAGTTTTTAAAAACTGTAGCTATATTTAGGTTTATAAATCCTGATAGCCAAATAAGATTAGCAGGAGGAAGAAATCTTTTAACAGAGAACGGGAAAAAAGCTTTTGAAGGTGGAGCAAATGCAACTATAACGGGTGATATGCTTACAACTTGTGGAAGTGGAATAACTGAAGATGTAAAAATGATAAGAAATCTTGGATTTGAAATATAAAAGTAATATTTTTTTAAATATACGGTAAACTTTATATAAAAATGAAGTTTACTAAAAAAGAGGTGCTTTATGGGTAAAGGAATTTTTGTAATAGGAACAGATACTGATATTGGTAAAACTTTTGTTACAGGAGCATTGGTTTATAAATTAAGAGAAAGTGGATACAATGCAATAGCTTTTAAGCCAATTCAAAGTGGAGGAATTTTAGGAGATAATGATAAATTGATTCCACAAGATATAAAGTATGTAAAAGAAGTATGTGACATTAAAAATAATTATTATGAAATGAATACTTACTGTTTAAAAGAAGAAGTGTCGCCTCATTTAGCAGCAAAAATTGAGAATATAGATATTTCAAATGAAAAGATAATAAATCAATATAATGAACTTATAAGTAAGTATGACTATGTAGTAGTTGAGGGAGCTGGAGGGATAGTAGTTCCTTTGATAGAAGATAAGTACTTTGTATATGACTTAATAAAAGATTTAAATCTTGACGTTGTAATAGTAGCTAGTGCTGGTGTTGGAACTATAAATCATACAGTACTTACAAATGAGTTTTTAAAACAAAATAATATAAACTCCAAAGGAATTATTATAAACGGATATAACGATAAGTTTTATGAAAAAGATAATATACAGATAATAGAAAAACTAACAAATCTAAACGTAATACAAACTATTAGAAATATTAAAAAGCCAAATATTAATAACATAAAAGACGAATATAGTAGTTTATGTCTAGAAAAAATATTGAGCCTATTTAATTAGAGGAGTGATGATATGAGTATGAAGGAACTTCAAGAAAAAGATTTAAAATACGTTTGGCATCCATGTTCTCAGATGAAAGATTATGAAAAGTTTCCGCCTATAGTAATTGAAAAAGGTAAAGGTGTTTATATAGAGGATGTAGATGGAAATACATATTTAGATGCAGTATCATCATGGTGGGTAAATTTATTTGGTCATTCAAATCAAAGAATAAATGATGCACTTTATAAACAAGTAAATACTTTAGAACATGTTATATTTGCTAACTTTACTCATAAGCCAGCTATTGAGCTTTGCGAGAAAATAATTTCTATATCTCCAGATAGACTTAAAAAGGTATTTTTCGGAGATAATGGATCTTCAGCAATAGAAATAGCATTAAAATTAAGCTTTCAATATCACCAACAAATAGGTAAAACTAATAAAACTAGGTTTGTAAATATATCAGATGCATATCATGGTGAAACAATAGGGGCATTATCTATGGGAGATGTTGATTTATATAGCAAAGTGTATAAGCCAATATTACTAGATTCTATAAAAGTTGAAGGTCCAGATTGCTTTAGGTGCAAATTTAATAAAGAAAGAAACACTTGTAATGCAGAGTGTTTTATAAATATGGAAGAAAAAATTAAAATAATTCACGATGAAGTTAGTGCGATAGTAATAGAGCCACTAGTACAATGTGCAGCTGGAATGAAAATATATTCTCCAAAATATTTAGTAAAATTAATAGAATTATGTGATAAATATGATATAAACTTGATTGCTGATGAAATAGCAGTTGGATTTGGAAGGACCGGTAAAATGTTCGCATGTAATCATGCTCAAATCTCTCCAGATATAATGTGTCTATCAAAAGGATTAACAGCTGGATATATGCCACTTTCTTTAGTACTAATGAGTGATAAGATTTATGATGCATTTTATGATGATTATAATACTATGAAGGCATTTTTACACAGCCATAGTTACTCAGGCAATCCTTTAGGATGCAGTATTGCAGTTGAAACTTTAAAAATATTTGAAGATGAAGATATAATAAACAAAAATAAAATAAAAAGTGAATACCTAAAAAATAAAGTAGAAAGTGTTCTTAAGGATATACCTTATCTAGGAGAGTATAGACAACTAGGAATGATTGGAGCTATTGAATTAGTTAAGAATAAAGAAACTAAAGAACCTTTTGAAAGTGAAAAAAGAGTTGGATATAACATATACCAAAAGGCATTAAAAAAAGGAGTACTTCTAAGAGCGCTAGGAAATATAATTTACTTTATGCCACCTTACGTTATAAGTGAAGAAGAAATTGATTTTATGGTAGAGGTGGCTAGAGATAGCATAATAGAATATTTCAATGAAAATAAATAATTACTAATTAGAAGAGGTAAAAGTATGAACAATAAAACTAAGGAAATAACATTAGTAGCTTTATTATCAATCATAATTGCCATATCAGGAACATTTAAACTACCAGGATTAATACCAGGTACAGAATTTCAAATGTCAGCACCAATAGCAATAGGTATATGTGCTACATTTGGATTTAAAAAGTATATAACTTCTGGGATAATAGCAAGTTTTATAAATTTAATTATGGGAACTCACACTATATTAAATGTAGTTGTAGCTATGGTATTTAGAGTTGTAGCTGGAGGAATAATAAGTTATTTAGGAACAGGAATTTTAATAGTTTCATTGGTAGGGCCTATAGGAACATTTGTAGGTAGATTAGTTATGTCATTTATAGTAGGTACGCCATTAAAAGCATTAGTTATAGCTGCAACTCCAGGAATGATTTATACACTATTATCATCTTATTCTATTTATAAAGTAATAAAAAGTATAGTTGAAAAAACACCGTACAATAACTATGTTAAGTATATTGAGGTTGGATAGAAATATGGGATTATATAGTATTAAAATGAGATCATCAAAGGATGATAAACATATATCAGGAGCTGAAAAGATAATAAAAGAAGAAAATATAGAAGGAGCAGTTAGTTTACTTTTAAAAAGAGCATTATTACATTCAAAGGGTAAATCTGACTTTATAAATATAAAAGTAGAAGAAGTAAAAGAAAATGAATTAGAAATTATAGATCCTTTAGATGTAACTACAGTAGATGTAGATAATTATATAGAAGGATTAGATGCAGCTAAATTTATGTTAATGAGATTAGGAATAGATAAAGAAAAATCTCAAAATATAGTAAATTTATTAAGAGATACATGTAATATGCGCGGTGCAATATTATTAGATATTAATACTATGGAGAGGTTAGAACCAGATAAGCAAAGAGGTATAAGATCAACATATATGGATTTTGAAGATTCTAATATAAATCATTTGACCAAAGAAACTAAACATAATGTTCACTTTATAGAAGCATTAGCTCTCACTAGTAAAGTTGTAAACTGTCCGCATATAATAGGAGAAGTATGTTATTCAGATGATCCAAATTATACAGCTGGGTATGTAGCATCTAAAGAATATGGATATATAAGATTTCCTCATTTAAAAGAACTAGGAAATGAATATGGAGGAAGAGTATTTATATATGACTCAGCAATTTCTAATTTACAAGATTGTATAGATTATATTGAAAAATCAAAGGTAGTTATAAAAAACAATATTAAAATTAATAAAAATATATCATACAAACAATTTATTTCAGATGAAATATAAAAAGGACTAAGCTCAGTCCTTTTTATATACTAAGTAATAATTTAAAGTGATTTGAAAACTTTAAACGTTAGATTTTAATTAGAAAGGACAAATTATGAATGATATAAAAGATAAATTAAAACTTATAAAAGAAAATAATTTAGATAGAGAAATGAAGTACTTAAGCAAGCCTCAAGACAAATTTACAACTATTGATGGTAAAGATGCACTTTTAATGTCATCTAATAATTATTTAGGCCTTTGTAATAACGAAGAAGTAAAGGTGGCTTCAATAGAAGCTATAAATAAATATGGATTAGGATCAGGTGGATCAAGACTAACGACAGGGAGTTATGATTTACATAAAAAATTAGAAGAAGAAATATCTAAATTTAAAAATGTTGAAGCCTCACTTATTTTTAATACTGGATATATGGCAAATGTAGGTGTAATTTCAGCTATATGTGATGAAAATTATTATATATTTAGTGATGAACTAAATCATGCTAGTATCATTGATGGATGTAGGCTTTCTAAAGCTAAAGCTATTGTATATAAGCATAATGATGTGAGTGATTTAGAAGCTAAAATAAGGTCTAATAATCCAAAATTTGGGATGATAGTAACTGACAGCGTATTTAGTATGGATGGAGATATTGCTAAACTACCAGAGATTATTGAAATAGGAAAAAAATATAATTTACTTACTCTTGTAGATGATGCTCATGCTACAGGGGTTATAGGTAAAACAGGAAGAGGCAGTAGTGAATATTTCAATTGTAAACCAGATATTATAATAGGAACTTTAAGTAAAGCAATAGGTAGTGAAGGTGGATTTGTATGTGCAGACAAGTATATAATTGATTATCTAAAAAATAAAGCTAGAAGTTTTATTTTTTCAACATCACTTTCACCAGCAGTTATAAATGGAGCTATTAAAAGTTTAAATATAATAGATACGAATCCAAAATTGGTAGAAAATCTTCATAAAAACATTGATTATATGTGTGAAGGATTAAAAAATATAGGATTTAATATAAATAGTGAAAGCCCAATAATACCAATATTAATAGGAAAAGAAGAACTAGCACTTGAATTTAGTAAAATCTTATTAGGAGAAGGGGTATATATACCTGCTATAAGATATCCAACAGTAAAAAGAGGAGAAGCTATACTTAGAGTTACTATTATGGCAACTCATGATTTTAAAGATTTAGATTTTGCATTAGATAAAATAAAAATATTAAATATAAATTAGGAATATAAAAAAGGCTCCTATGAACAGTATGTAAGTTCATAGGAGTTTTATTATTAAGTGAATTATGGATATAATATAGATATAATGAAAAGTAGGAGATAAATAATGATTATAGGATTAATATCAGATACACATGGATTATTAAGAGAAGAAGTTAGAGATAATTTAAAAGACTGTGATTTAATACTTCATGTAGGTGATATAGGGAAGCTAGATATAATAGATAATTTAAATAAGATAGCTAAAACAGAGGCCATATTAGGAAATGTAGATAAAAATATAGATGACAAAAACATATTAAATGAAAATATTATAGAGGTAATGGGTAAGCGTGTATATTTGATTCACGACATAAGTAAAATGAGTATAGACTTAAAAAAGAAAACATTGATATAGTTGTATATGGACATTCACATAAAAGTAATATATATGAAAAAGATAGTATATTATATATAAATCCTGGCTCAGTAGGACCGAAAAGGTTTAAACTACCAACAACTATGGCAAAGCTTTTTATAAAAGATAAAATAATATCTGACGAATATAATGAAGATTTAACAAATAATATATTTAACTTTAAAAATTGTATGGTAAAATTTATAACTATATAGAATTAACATAAAGCAAAAAATAAAATATTAATTTTAGAATATAAAAATAATAGAAAGGAATAAATATGTTTGGATATGTAAAAGTAAATAAGATGGATTTAACTTTTAGAGAGTACGAACATTATAGGGGATACTACTGTGGTTTATGTAAGTATCTAAAAGATAACCATGGTGAAATATCAAGACTTTCATTAAATTATGATATAACGTTTTTAATACTAGTATTAACATCAGTATATAGACCGAAATCTAATGTAATAGAGGAAGGTTGTATCGTAAATCCCTTTAAAAAGAAAAAGAAAATAATAAATGATATTACAGAATATGCAGCGAGTATGAATGTACTTCTTACATATTATAAATTAGAAGATAATTTAAGAGATGATAAAGGCATAAAGGATAAATTAGCATATAATATATATAAGGGGAAATTAAATCTTGCTTATGAAAAATATCCTCAAAAAGCTGAATTTATAAAGAATCAATTAGAAATACTATATAATCTAGAAAAAGAAAAAAATCTAAATATAGATTTAGTGTCTAATACCTTCGGAAATCTTATGGGAGAAATATTTACATATAAAGAAGATGAGTTTGAAAAAGAGTTAAGACGAATTGGATTTAATGTAGGAAAATATATTTATATATTAGATGCTTATGAAGATTTAGATAAAGACTATGAAAAAGGAAGATATAACCCATTTATAGAATACATAGACAAAAGAGAAGAACTAAGAGAAAAGGCAGATAAACTTATAAGTATGTCTTTAGGAATGCTAGCTAGAAGTGTAGATAATTTAAATTTAAGAGTTAATACAAGTATAATAGAAAATATAGTTTATTCAGGAGTATATCTTAGATACCAAAATATATTAAAAAGAGGGTGTGAAACTAATGTATAGCAATACTTATAATAATGATAATTTTATGGCTATTAGAAAACTTATAGACAATAATGAATTTGAAAAGGCTTACAATTTTTTAAAAAATATAGGTGAAAAATGTGCTAACTGGTATTACTTAAATGGAATATCTGCTATGAATTTAGGCTACTATGAAGAGGGTGAAAATAGCATAAATAAAGCAAGTACTATGGATCCAGAAAATTTAGAGTACAAAAAAGCGTTAGATAATTATGTTTTCTATAGAGATGACTATAGAGATAGATCACATAGATATAACAGAAGAAGACATAGTGATTTAGATGGATGTTGTTGTTGTTGCTGTTGTGATGATTTATGCTGTTGTGGTGGAGATTGTTGCGAAGATTGTGGTAAGTTATGGTGCTTAGACACTTGTTGCGAATGCTTTGGTGGCGATCTAGTAAGCTGTTTTTAGGTGAAATATGAGTAAAAAAGTAGCTTTTGGAGGAATATTATTAGCTTTAAATATAATTTTATTACTTCTAATAAATATAATACCTATGAATACATTGTTTATTATGGGGCTAGCATCTTTACCAATTTCAATAATAATAATGGAATTTGGACCTAAAAGTGGTGTTATTTTTTATATAGGTTCTATAATTTTAGGATTTATAGTTATGGCTAATAAATTTCAATGGATTTTATATACGACTACATTTGGAATATACGGGCTTATAAAATATATGGTAGAAAGAGATTTGCCAATATATATTGAATATATATTAAAATTATTATTTGCAAATATTATAATGCTAGTGTTGTATCTAACACTTAAACAATTTATATATATACCTGTAAATTTGATAACGATAGTTATATTTGAGATAGTTTTTGTGATTTATGATAATGTATATAGCTCATTTATAGATTATTACAATGATAAATTAAGAAAGTTAATTAAAAATTTCTAAAAAAAAATCGCTTGTCCAAATAAG
>NZ_HG529427.1 GCF_000499525.1 Faecalimicrobium dakarense
ATAATTAAAGACCCAAAGTACTCCACTTGAGTTTTATTTATCTGATTATCACAATTAGCACAATGGAAAGATGTTGATTTAGAATTAAATGTATTAGATTCTTTATCGTATACCATTTTTGATTTGTCTGTAATTCCTACACTTGTTAAATCAGCAGAACATCTACTACAATTTTGAACTGTACAAATATTTTTAAGCTGATTTATAGATATACCTTTTATGACATTATTGCAATTACAGCAAACTGTTTTATCAAGTAAGCTTCTCGAAGTTTCAATTAATTTATTTTTCTCTAATGAAAATTTATAAACTATATCCTCTGATGCCTTATAACCAGATTCAAATATATTTACATTACAACTAGGACATATAAATTCAGGCTTATAAGATGTACTATTATTATTTTCATTACTTTCTATTTGAACTTCTTCTATCAGAATTTCATCATCATCTTGACCTAACGATCTTTTAAGATAGTTATGAATATCAATGTTATTGCTCTGAATAGCAACAGATATTAGATGTTCGCCTATATTTTTATAAGTTGTATTTTTAGATGGTAAATTTAAATCTATAAATTTATTTTCTAGAGCATATTTTAAAATAGGTAAAACATCGTATTTAGTTGCAAAGAAAAGTACCATTTCATCGAAAATCTGATCATTAATTTTATCCGTAAGGTCTATCCAAATATCAGGAGATTCAAGATAGACACTTTTGCTAAGTTTATCTATAGCCTCATCTAGAGACATATTAGACAAATTTTCTTTAACTTGCATTTTTAACCTCCCTTTAAAATAAGCAAAAGCTTAAGAAATATAATTTCAATAGCTATATACTATAATTTTAAAATTATATATCAAGCACATTAACGTTTGGAGATAAAGAGTAAACTATATCTTTTCTCTCAACGATTATCTGAGTATTTTTTGATATATTCACATCACTTGAAATATGGTTTAAAAGTTCTTTTGTAGGATTTATTGCAATAGGGTTACCTACTCTTCTAAGCATATTTATATCTCCATTAGTATCACCATAAGCGAAAGATTTTGATAAATCTACATTATATTTATCTACAAAATCATCTATAGCTGTATTTTTACTTTTAGAGTCCCACATTGGTATAACTGTCCCATTAAATGTTTCATTTTCAAATATATAGTCACTTCCAATAAAGTCTGTAACGTTATACTTTTTAGCCATTTTTTCAACTAAAAAATTAGGGCTACCAGATATAAATATTACTATATGACCATTATCTAAATGCCACTTTATTCTTGAACGAGTATATTTATAAACTCTGTCAGACTTTAATTTTATTACTTGATCACTAGTAAAATCTATACAAGTCTTATCAAGACCTATTAAAGATTTTACATATAGTTCACACACATCATCTAAGTAATCATCGTAATTTCCTTGTCTTTTATCCCAATCCATAAAAGTATCTCTGGCATGTTCAAACCATACCTTTTGGTCGATTATATCGTATTTAATTAACTTCTTAAAATGTTCAACCATAAGAGAGTCTCTATAAAGAGTACCGTCTATATCGAAAAAAGCTGCTATGTTTCCCATAAATATCACCTCGATTAAGCATTTATTTCATTATATTATAAATTATGTATAAGTTGTAATCTTAAATTAAATAATTTAAAATTATTTAATCTAAAAATAAATTATTAAAATATGATTAGTTTATATCATATTCAAAAACATATGCATTTATTACAATTAATTATGGTTTTACATATAATATAAATAAAAGTAAAAAGTAATAAATAATAAATCTTGTCTAAGTTTATATGTTAAACTCAAGTATAGAGATATAAAAGATAAGGATGTGAATTTATGGAATTCAATTTTGCAAAGATAACAAACTCAAGGCTTATGGGAAGTATGGGGCTTTTAATAGTATGGAAAGAAGATAAAGAAAATTTATATCAATATTTTTTGTTAGATGCAGAAGGATTAGGGTTAGCAGACTATGTAAGTCTAAAAAATCCAACTAAAGATGAAGCTTATAGAGAAGAAGAACGATTAATGGGCGGATTAGGTTCAGATAGAATAAAAATATCTGAAAAAGAGGCATTATTTTTAGTAAAATACTTTGGAAAGAAAAACTCTTATTATGAAAAGCCACTCCCTGGAGATGTTGAAGAATATATAGATATAATAGAAAATTATGAAACGGACTTAACTATTGAACAAATGTATCCAATAATATGTAAAGAGATAAATGACGAAGTAGAATTTATAAACTATATGACTATGAGATTTATTGCTTGGGATAAAGAGAGCTTAAGATATTTTTCAGGCAACGAAGAAATATCTAATATGCATATAACTAATATAAATGGAACGTTATTAAAAAATGAAGTAACTAGCAAAGGAAAAGGAAAATATATAAGTGAAGCATTATATGAAGATAATGACGGATATTATTTTTCTAAAATAGCATTTAGTATATGTAAAGATAATGGAAAGTTTAAAATAAACTCTATACTTGTTACAGATAAGGAACCTGTATATGATTTTGAAGTTTTTGATGAAATATCTAAACCAGAATATATAAGTATATATAAACTAAAAAATAAAGAATCGTTTTTAGAAAAGTTTTATATCGATAATCCATTTTTACTTAAAAGCGATATGGAAGATGGAGTATTTTTTACTAGATTTAATTTTAATAATAAACATGTTAAAGAAAATATATATGTAATAAATAATGATATAAAGGCAATCTATTATCAAATAGAAGATGATTTCTTTATTGGAACATATAGTGATAATTGTAGAAAGTATATAACTAAAATATTAGAGTGTAATTATAACGAGTATGTTGAGCGCCAAGAAGAACTATATTTTGAAGAAAATATATTATATGATTTTGTGGAGTCAGGATCAAATGATTTTTATGATTTTCTAGATTAAAAATTCAATTGCTCAAAAAAATAAAGTCATGAACTTAAACTAGTCATGACTTTATTTTGTATTTATAATATTGGGGGAATATTATGAGGAATACATTTATATTGTAGACAAATATAAAAATTTTATAACACATATTATAAAAAAATTTACATTTCTTCCTCGTCAAATTCCTCCATGTGTATTTGAGGCATGCCAGGCATCATCATATAAGGTGACATCATCCATGGCATCATCATACCATTCATCATAGGCATACCCTGAGGCATCATCATACCATTCATCATAGGCATACCTTGAGGCATCATAGGCATACCTTGAGGCATCATAGGCATACCTTGAGGCATCATCATACCATTCATCATAGGCATATTTTGAGGCATCATGTTGTTAGGCATTTGATAAGGCATACATTGCATAGGATTCATCATATCCATATAGAAGTCATCCATATCCTCATATTCAAAATCATTATCATTTTCTTGATTAGGGTATTGTCCCATCATAGAATTGTTCATATGAGGGTTCATATAAGTCATGTAACCACTATTAGTCATATTAGGATCCATTTGGTTATTTTGAAATGGCATGCCATTCATTGTATAAGGGTTTATATACATCATAGGATCTATATAAGGTCTAGGGTATATATAATTAGGATCCATGTCATCGTTTTGCTTGCTTGAAAACATATCAAAGTTCATAATTTATCAATCCTCCTAAAATACTATAAGTAAAACTTTTATAATTTGCTCTAATAATATATATATTAGAATAAAACTTATTATGTGTACTTTATAAGTTATTTTAAATTAAATAATTTTAGTTGCAAAAATTGGACATAAGTCATATAATGAATATATGAACAGTTATTCATATATTGCAATGAAAATTGGAGGATAAATTATGACAAAAGATATAAATACGTGCAATTGCACAGACATACATGATGAGGTAGTAAAAGAAGTTAAAAGCACAATGCCTCAAGAAGAAATGCTATATGATTTAGCAGAATTATTTAAAGTTTTTGGAGATACAACAAGGGTAAAAATATTATATGCACTATTTGCAAATGAAATGTGTGTATGCGATATAGCTGATTTACTAGGCATGACTCACTCAGCCATATCTCACCAGCTTAGAGTTCTAAAGCAAGCTAGATTAGTAAAGTTTAGAAAAGAAGGAAAGACAGTTTATTACTCATTAGATGATAGTCACATAAGTCAAATATTTGATTGTGGATTGAACCATATCAAGGAGACATATAAGAGATAGGAGGTATATACATGGGGGCTTGTAGTTTAATAAAAAAAGAAATTATTCTTGGAGGACTTAATTGTGCACACTGTGCAGAAGTAATAGGTGAAAAAGTATCTAAGTTAGAAGAAGTTGAATCTTCAAACTTAAACTTTATAAATAAAAAACTTACTGTTAATATAATAGATTCTTATGATGAAGAAAAAGTTATATTTAATATAATAGATATAATAAATAAAACGGAACCAGGACTTGATATACAAGTGCTAGGAGATTCAAAAAAAGTAAAAAGAGAGATTATTTTAGGGGGACTTAACTGTGCACACTGTGCAGAAGTTATAAATGAAAAAGTATCTAAGTTAGAAGAAATAGATTCTGCAAATTTAAACTTTATAAATAAAAAACTAACAGTAAACATAAAAAAATCTTTTGATGAAAAAGAAACTATAAATAAAATAGTAGGCATAGTAAATGCAACAGAACCAGGCTTAGATATACAAATAAATGATGAAAATATTAAAAAATCAGAAGTTAAAGAAGAAAAAAATGATTCAAATAAAAAAGATATAATAAAGCTTGCAATAGGGGCATTAGTATATATCTTTGGTATATATCAAATTGCGACTGGACTTGAAAGCAAACTTGCAGATGCAATGTTTATAATAGCATATGTAATAGTAGGTGGAGACGTTTTATTAAAAGCAGCGAAAAATGCTATAAGAGGTCAAATGTTTGATGAAAACTTCTTAATGTCTATAGCCACAGTTGGAGCATTAGCTATAGGTGAATTACCAGAAGCAGTAGGAGTTATGCTTTTCTATCAATTAGGAGAATTCTTACAAGGGATAGCAGTAGGAAAATCAAGAAAATCTATAACATCTCTTATGGAAATAAGACCAGATTATGCAAACTTAAAAGAAGGATCAGAACTTAAAGTAGTTTCTCCTGAAGAAGTTAAAATAGGGGATATAATAGTTGTAAAACCAGGAGAAAAAGTTCCTCTAGATGGTAGAGTAATAGATGGATATTCAATGGTAGATACATCTGCTCTTACAGGAGAATCTGTATTAAGAGAAGTTTCAAAAGGAGAAGATGTATTATCAGGGTTTATAAATAAAAATGCTTTATTAACTATAGAAGTTACTAAAGGGTTTGAAGAATCAACAGTTTCTAAAATATTAGATTTAGTTGAAAATGCAAGTAGTAAAAAATCTAAAACTGAAAACTTCATAACTAAGTTCTCAAAATACTATACACCAGCAGTAGTTATAGGAGCTCTTTTAGTGGCAGTTGTACCTCCAATTATAATACCTGGGGCTACATTTAGTGAGTGGTTATATAGAGGATTAGTATTCTTAGTTGTATCTTGTCCATGTGCATTAGTTCTATCTATACCACTTAGTTTCTTTAGTGGAATAGGATTTGCATCTAAAAATGGGATATTAATAAAAGGAAGTAATTATTTAGAAGCGCTTAGAAATGTTGATACAGTTGTATTTGATAAAACAGGAACACTTACAAAAGGTGTGTTTAATGTAACTAAGGTTAATGCAGTTGGAATATCTGAAGAACAATTATTAGAATACGCTGCTTTTGCAGAGGCTAATTCTAATCATCCAATAGCAAAATCAATATTAAACTACTACGATAAAAAAATAGATTTAGATAAAATAAGCAGTTATGAAGAAATTGCGGCTTATGGAATAAGAATAAATTACAATGATGAGCTTATTTTAGCAGGTAATGAAAAATTAATGAAAAAAGAAAATATATTCTATTCACCAGCGAAAGAAGTTGGAACAGTAGTTTATATAGCTGTTAATCAAGCGTATAGAGGATATATAGTAATCTCAGATGAAGTAAAAGAAGATAGTGCAAATGCTATAAGAAATTTAAAATCACTAGGAATTAAACAAACTGTGATGTTAACTGGTGATAATGAGAAAGTTGCAAATTCTATAGCGAAAGAACTTG
>NZ_HG529428.1 GCF_000499525.1 Faecalimicrobium dakarense
AAAGTATATTCAAACTTACTTTCTAACGAAAAAGTAGATAAGCTAGAGGAAATATATGAAGGAAAAACAGAAAAAGAAAAAGTAATATTTGTTGGAGATGGAATAAATGATGCTCCAGTTTTAGCTAGAGCAGATATAGGTATAGCTATGGGAGGTTTAGGTTCAGATGCTGCAATAGAAGCTGCAGATGTGGTTTTAATGACAGATGAACCAAGTAAAATTTCTAAAGCAATAGAAATAGCAAGTAAAACTAATAAGATAGTATGGCAAAATATAATATTTGCATTAGCTGTAAAAGCTATAGTTTTAGTATTAGGAGCAGGCGGAGTTGCTACTATGTGGGAAGCTATATTTGCAGATGTTGGTGTTGCATTAATAGCAGTATTAAATGCAATGAGAGCTATGAGATAATAAATATAAAAGGCGAACTCAGTTGAGTTCGTTTTTTTGTTTTTAGTATATTTTGTGTAAGGAGAAGAAAAATTAAAATTGTAAGGTTTATTTAAGATTAAATTTATAATAGTTTAAACTTATTTATATATAATAATCAAGTGATAAAAAATTATAAAGGAGAATTAGGAAATTAGTGAAAAATAAATTGAGCAAATCAACTATAATAATCTCTGCAATTGTAGTTTTATTATTAGGAATTATAGTAAGTAGCGTTGGGTTAAATAAAGCTTATAAAATTAAATATGAAGAATTTGATTCTGTAGATAAAAAAATGTTTGAACAATTATCAAGTATATATAAATATTTTAATGAAAATGGTGATAAATTATGGAGTGATGAGTATAAACTAAATGAAAAACCATTAATTCTAATAAGAACTAACAAAGATAAAGGAATAATGAGAAAATATGCGTATGCAATTAATGTAGATGGAATTGAGAATAGTATTTTTTCTAAAAAAATGACCATGCCTAAATCTTTAAATTTACCAAGTATTTATAGAGTGAGCAAATTTGATACAAGTATGATTTCAACTTGGATGCCTTCAAACTTTGGCACTGTAAATATTGATGGGCAAAACATTTTTTATTTTAAATATAGTCCTAAAATGATGGAAAATCCAGATTTATATTTTGATTTTTCTTCATTCTTATTACATGAATCATTCCATACATATAATCAAAAAGATTGGACATATGATAAAAATGATGGAGAGTATATAGAAAATTATCCAGTAAATAAAGAGAACTATGCTTTAATTGGATTAGAATTTAAACTTTTAGATAAATGCATGGAAACAAATAATAAAGAAGAAATTAAGAGTTATTTAAAGCAATGGATAGCTGTACGTGCTTATAGATATGAAGAATGGCCACAATTAAAAGCAGAAACAAATACAGAAGCTATAGAAGGAACTGCAAGATATATTGAATATAAATACAGTGATTTAACAGGTGGAAAGTTAAGGGTTCTTGCAAATAAAGAAAAGCCATATTATGTTACTTTCTCACATGCCTTTAACTGTATTGCAGATGGAATAGCAGAGTCACCATCTTATTTGGAAAGACCAATGAAGTATGAAACGGGGTCTGCTTTAGGACTGATGATGGATAAAATAGATATAAATTGGAAACAGGATATAGAAGACAGCAAGGATAAAGATGGAGAAACTCAATATGAAATATTAAAGAAATATTTTAATATCTCTGATAAAGATATTACAGAAGATAAAGTATATGTTATAAAAAAAGAAAATAATTATAATGAATTATTGATAAAAGGACAAAAAATATTTGATTTGTCCAGTGATAAAAACTAATAAATAAAGGCAAAGCTATTTAAAAATGGCTTTGCCTTTATTTATCTAAATATTTATTTTTATAATTTTTTATAATGATAATACAAATTGTAAGGTTTATTTAAGTTTAAGTTTATGATGATGTAAATCTAAATATATATAATAAATTTGTAATCACAAGAGAGGAGAAAAAATATGTTAGGATGGGAATTAAAAAAAATAATTAAAAATAAAACATCAATAATAGCGCTTATACTTATGGGTCTTTTATTTATACAAATCGGATTTTTTAAGCCTATGTTAGAAACTGAAAATGAATATTTTGATGAAAGTAAGAATGAATATATAATCGACAAAAGGCCAGAAGATGTAATTGCACAAGAAAAATTAGATAATAAAGTAAATGAAATAAAATCAATTGCTAATAAAAATACTCATGGATTAAAAAATGAAAAGCAAATAAGCAAAATGTCAAAAGAAAAGCTAGATAAAGATAGTGGGGAAAAATATAAAGATGTAAGATTCTATCAAGTATTTGAAAATAGAGCTACTTTTCCTTTAGCTACATTACTTATAGTAGCTATAATAGTTACGCTTTCTTCGAATTTATATACAGATGAAAGATTATCAAATGTAGATTCTATAATCTTATCATCTAAAAATAAATATAAAGCTTTAAACTCAAAACTTTTAATATCGCTAATTATACCAATTGTTGTTTATGCAATTTATATAATTGCAGTTTTTATAACAACATATACTCAATATGGAGTACCGATAAATGGAAGTTTGCAAGCATATAGAATATCTAGTATAGCAAGTTTGGTTAGAGAAATGAGCATTACTCAATATATAGCCTCTGAAATAGGGGTAATATCTTTAGTACTTATAGTAATATCAATATTTTCAGCTTTATTCTCGTTTATAACTAAAAACTCAATACAATCTATATCTTGTTCGATTTTATTTATAGCTATGGGAAAAATACTAGTATTTTTAGAATTTTTACCTTATGAATTAATGATGATAATACATCAATGCAGCTTTATAGATATACTTTCGAAAAATAGTTTTATATCTACTGCATATATGGGGGAAATTAAATTATTTTCAATGAATTTTGATTTAGTTATGACTTGTTTAAGTATATTAGTACTAATAATTGTATCTGGGGTGCTATTAAACGTTTACGTATTCAAGAAAGTATTAAATAGATAAATAAAAACACGGAGGAATTAATAATGAATAAATTAGAAATTGTAAATTTAACTAAAACATATAGCCATAAAAGTGCAAATGAAAATATAAGTTTAACTTTAAATAGCGGAGTATATGGTTTATTAGGTCCTAATGGGGCTGGTAAATCAACTTTAATGAAACAGCTGGCAACGATAGCAACGCCAAGCAGTGGTAAAATATTATACAACGAAAAAGATATAAAGTCTTTAGATGATGAATATAGAGCTTTAGTTGGATATTTACCACAAGATTTTGATGCATATAAAAATTTTAAAGCAAAAGAATTTTTAATGTATATGGCAGCTCTTAAGGGGATGAATAATAATGAAGCTAGAAGGAGAGTTGATGAGCTTTTAAAACTAGTGGGGCTTTATGAAGTAAGAAATAAATTAGTTTCTAAATTTTCTGGAGGTATGAAAAGAAGAGTTGGTATAGCGCAGGCATTACTTAATAATCCTAAAGTATTAATACTGGATGAACCAACAGCGGGACTTGACCCTCAAGAAAGAACTAGATTTAGAAATCTATTATCAAATATAGGAACTGAAACAATAGTAATACTTTCAACTCATATAATTTCTGATATAGAATCAGTAGCTAAAGAAACAATTATGATAAAAGATGGAAAACTACTACTAAAGGGAACTCATAGAGAAATATTAGAAGATATGAAAGGTAAAGTATATACAATAACTACAAAAAATGAAAGTGAAGTAAATGAGATTCAAAGAAGCTACAAAGTAGTAAGTATAAATCGTGGTGTTGAAGATACTCAACTAAGAGTAATAAGTGAGAAAACACCGTCGTATGAAAATACAAAGCTAACAGAACCAAGATTTGAAGATGTGTACATGTTCTACTTTGAGTTAGAAGATGCAAGGGAGGTATAATTATGTTTTCAGTTATTAAAGCAGAAATAAAAAAGAATTTTAAGCTTGGAGTAATTTTTGTTTGGATGTTAACAATATTTCTAGCATATAGTTCTACTTATAACTTTGATGTTAATGAAACATATGCAAATTTATTTTCTAAATGGTTTGGCCTTGCTCCATTTATGGGATTAACTATGTTTATGATGTTTTCAGGAAGTTTTATTATAGAATATAATTCAAATATGGATGGATTAATAAAAGCTACTAAAAATGGAAAGAAGCAGTTAGTTATAAGCAAATTTATAGCAGCTGGAGTAAGTGCTAGTGTAGTAAACCTTGCAATATTATATACAATGGTATTAAGAGCATTAATATCTTTAAACTTTAAAGGTTTAAATACTCCATTAAAGAATTTATGGTACTTTGGAAATAGTGGGTCTAATGTAACGGTAATGCAAATGATATTAATGATGACTATTAACATAGTAATAGGATCATTCTTACTAGCAGCTTTAGGATTATTTTTATCATCTATAAGTAAAAATGCAATAGTACCATTTTTAGTAGGTGGAGCATGTATGGCAATACCTTACTTTATGGAAGTGAGAGGTATAGCTGATAATATGCTAGAATGGCCAATATTAGGAATGTATGCAACTCCAATTATAAGATATAAATTGCCTTCAAGTGCATGGGCTGTATTTATAGGAACAAGTGTAATAGGAGTAGTATTGTTTTATAACTTAGCTAAAAGAAGATTTTTAAGTGAAAGATAATCTATAAATATAAATAATTTAGAAATAATAAAAGAAAAGCAAAACACTTGTTATGCTTTTCTTTTTATATTTCATAATATAAATTTTGAAATATGTGGTATAAACTAAATATAGTAAAGAACGTAAAGTTAAAAGATAAGGATATTAAAATTTAGAAATAGCTTAGATATAAAAAGGAGGACTTAAATTGGAATCTTTAATAAGACAAAGTAAGATATTAGTAGTAGATGACGAAGTAGAAATATTAAACCTAATAAAAATGGCACTTAATAAAGAAGGATTTACAAATATTTATATAGCTGATAATGGAACTAAAGGATTAGAGATATTTGAAAGAGAAAATCCAGACTTAGCTATACTAGACATTATGCTTCCAGATATTGAAGGATATGATATATGTAAAAAAATAAGACAAACTTCAGATATACCAGTACTGTTTTTATCAGCAAAAGGTGAGGAATTAGATAAATTAGTAGGGTTATCTCTAGGTGCTGATGACTATATAACAAAACCATTTAGTCTAAAAGAGTTAGCACTTAGAGTGAAAATTCAGCTTAGAAGAAGTAAAAAACAATTTAATATAGAAGAAAACAGTAATGAAGCTATAAAGGTAGGGCCATTTGAAGTAAATGATCAGACTTTAGAAGTAAAGAAAAATGGTGAGTTGCTAGAATTAAAACCTAAAGAATTAAAAATGTTTATATATATGGTAAAGCATAAAAATCAGATAATAAGCAAAGAAAAGTTTTGTGATGAAGTATGGGGTGATGACTTTATAGGATATGATAACACTATAATGGTTCATATAAGAAGATTAAGAGAAAAAATTGAAGATAATCCTTCAAAACCTAAGTATATATTAAATGTAAAAGGACTTGGATATAAATTTGTAATAAAAGAATAAGTAGCTAAGGATGATTTATTATGAAATGGAAATTAACTTTAAGATACCTTTTATCAACTGTAATAGTAGCTATGATAGTTGTTCAAATAAATATAATTATAGCTATTTCAATATCTGTAATGTTAAGTTCAGATTCAGCTAAAAATGATTATGGTGGTCTTAATAATGTAGAAAAATTTGTTAGAGATTTTAATGATAATATTTTTAATGATACAGAGGATATAAACAATATATCCATCAATGACAATGGTAAAAATGTATTAAAAAAAGCCACAGCATGGATACAAATACTAGATAATGATGGGAGAGTAATTTATCAATATAATACGCCAGAAAAAATTCAAGATAAATACACACCTGTTCAACTAATAAATACATACAAATATTCTGGAGTAGAAGGTAATGAATCTACAGTTATGGTCGCTGAAAAAAATATAAAAAATTATTCATATACATACCTAATAGGATTTCCTATGCATAAAGTAAGTAAGATTAATATAACTACCGAATCAGAATCAATAGGAGAGGTAATATCAAAAGTAATATTTTCTATTATAATTGTAGATATAATAGTAGCTGCAATTATAGGTTATATATTTAGCAAGTCTTTAACTAAACCTGTAAAAAGTATAATAGGCGGTGTTGAAGATTTAGCTGGTGGAAACTATGAATCATACTACAGAGAAAAAGGAATATATAAGCCTGTATTTAATAAGTTAAATAATCTGGCAGATACATTGAAAGAAAATGAAAGAGAAAGGAAAAAAATCGAATCCATGAAGAATGAATGGATTGCGAATATATCTCATGATATAAAAACACCTTTAGCATCTATAAAAGGATACGCAGAGTTAATGTCTAGTGACTATGATATAGAGTCTGATGAAGTATATCAGTATGCAGAAATTATAGATAGCAAGGCCAACTATATAAAAGAACTAGTAGATGATCTAAATCTAACTATGAAACTAAAAGATGGATATTCAAATATATCTAGAGATGAAAAAAATATAGTATCTTTAGTTAGAGGATGTATTATAGATATACTTAATGACCCTAGATATGATCATGTAGATATAGACTTTAACTCTAATGAAGAGAGTATAATATTAAAAATAGATGAATTACTCATGAAGAGAGTAATAAATAATATTCTATATAACTCTATTATTCATAATAATGAAGATGTAAGCATAAAAGTAAACATAATAATGAATAAAAAAGCTCATATAATTATTGAAGATAATGGAAAAGGAATATCTAAAGAAGATCTTAAGTATATCTTTGAGAGATATTACAGAGGAACTAACACAGGTCATGCTCATAAAGGTTCTGGTTTAGGTATGGCTATAAGTAGGGATATTGTAAAAGCTCATAATGGAGATATAGAAGTAGAAAGTAATCTAGGTACTGGTACTAAAATAGAAATAATACTTTAGATAAATAAAAAAGGAGATTAATCAATACTGATAAATCTCCTTTTTTATTTATATTACATAATTAAATACGCAGAAAAAGTGAGTTAAGCTTCCAAGCATTATAAATATATGGAAGATTTCGTGAAAACCTAAATGTTTAAAATCTAAGAACTTTGGCTTAGTTGCATATATTAAAGCTCCTATAGTATAAAAAATACCACCTAATACAAGTAAAGAAACTCCATGGAATGATAAAGCCTTGTATAGCGGACTAATAAGGAATATAGAAACCCATCCCATAGCAACATATATAACTGTAGAAATCCATCTAGGACAGTTAAACCAAATCAATTTAAAAGATACACCTGCAACAGCAGTAGCCATTATTACTCCAAATAAAATCCATCCAGTAGTACCATTTAAAGCAATCAGGCAAAATGGAGTATATGAACCTGCTATTAAAACGAATATCATAGCATGGTCTAATCTTCTTAAAAATCCTATCACCTTATCGCTAGAAATAACTAAATGATAAGTTGCAGAAGCTGCATATAAAAGAATCATACTCAATCCAAATATTATTACAGCCGTTAGAGCTAAGGTAGATGGGGTATTTAATGTTGTTTTTATTACTAATGCTAGTAATCCAATAAAAGATAATATTGCACCAGCAAGATGAGTAAAACCATTAATAGGCTCTCTAAGATAATTACTCATAATTTACCTCCCTAAATTAAAGTTGAATATATAATTTATATTATACATTTTAAGTATTTATACACATATAAGCAAATAAACTAACAGATTATAATAAAGAATTAGTATCTGGTTTTAATACTATATTACTATTATACTCTAAATTATAAATCTATATATACTTTTTAAAAACTTTTTACAATAAAAAATAAAACTAAATTAACCAGAAATTCTATTCAATACAAGGGTTTAAGATATTTTTACTTATATTTATAATATAAAAAATAATAATTTTTTTTAAAAAACTTTTAAAAAAGTGTTGACGATATATTTTTAAGGTGATATAGTATTACTTGTCCGAGAGAGATACGGACGAAACAAAAAAGAAAACAACGAAAGTTGAAAAT